>SLFH01000333.1 GCA_007124345.1 Phycisphaerales bacterium
AGACATCAGAAGACACCTGAACCACGAGCCGATCCTCGCCCGCGGGCCGGGCGCCCTGTACGCCGCGGCCAAGTTCGCCCGGCGCCACTGGGCCGTCAGCCTCGCCGCGACCGTCGCCCTCGCGACCGCCATGACCGCGCTCGTGCTCATCAACACCTCAAGGATCGAGACGATCCGCGCCCACAACGAGGCCGAGGCCCAATACGCCGAGGCGCGCCGGATCTCCAACTTCTTCCTGCGCGATGTCGTCACACGACTCTACCGCGTCCCCGGCTCGCAGGAGATCCAGCTCGACCTGCTCAACGAGTTGCTCCGCCAGACCGAAGACTTCCTCCAGAGTCGACCGGACGATCCATCGCTCCTCGACGATTACGCCGACACCCTCTACGCGCTCTGCGATGTCTATTCAATCACGCCCGGCGAACACGGCGCGGCGGTCGACTACATCCAGCGCGCGCTCGATGTGCGCCTGCGTCTTGTCGAAGCCGTGCCGGACAACACCGGCTACCTCATGAAGCTCGGCGTCGCCTTCGCCCGCCGGGGCGACTTCACGCTGCGGAACGACGGGCCCGGCGGCGCCATCTCCGCAGAGTCAGCCGCCCAGGCGCTCGGCTTCTACACCAGGGCGCTGGAGATCGACCGACGCCTCGTCGAGATCGACCCCGACTCACGCCGGTTCCGCGACAACTTCTATTGGAGCCACGACCGCATCGCTTCGGTCCTGCACCGCTCCGGCAGGCCCGGCTCGCTCCGGTGGGCCCGCGACGCGCTGGAGGTCGCCGAGGAACTCGCACAACGACACCCCGATCACTACCTCACCGCGTTCGCGCTCTCAAAGGCGCACATGAAGCTGGGCAGGGTCCTCCACGAAAACGGCATGCACGAACTGGCCACACCCTACCTCCTCATCGCGGCCGAGCACGCAGAACGCCTCAACGAGATCTACCCCAATGCGTGGCACTTCATGCGTCACCTCAACTACGCCTATGGCGAGATCGCCAAGAACGCCAAAGAGCTCGGCCGGTTTCAGGTCGCCCAAGACGCCCTCGCCAAGCGAGTCGAGATCGCCGAGTCGCTCAACAGCGCCGAACCCGGCGGGAGATGGCGTTCGCTCGTCTCCGACGCTCAGCAAAGGCTGGTCCGTTTCCGCGAAGACTTCACAGCCGCAGAACGAGCCGCCGGAGTCGGCCCCGAGCGGACCGGTCCCCCACCAGACTGATGCGTGGAGGGTCCCAGGTCTGCAGATCGCGGTCGAAGAAGTGGAGCGGACCGGACTCGAACCGGCAACTTCCAGCTTGCAAAGCTGGCACTCTACCAATTGAGTTACCGCCCCAGACGGGGAGTCGGAGTGTAGCCGGGCTCTCGCCCGTGATCGCCGCGCCGAATCAGCCCACAACGGCCGCCGGCCCGAGAACCTCGGCCCGCCAGCCCCCGCAACCCCGCCAGCCCGCAACGACGACCCATCCCACCCCCCCAGGATCGGGAGGGGGCTGGGGGGCGTGAAGCGACACGCCGATCCCGGGGATATGGACGACGCCCAGAACGCCCACAACCCGGTCTCGTTCAGGACGCTCGTCCTGATGCTCCTGCTCCTCGCCACCGTGCTGGTCCGGCCCGGATCGGCGCTCGCGATCGGGGAGGGCAGGCCGGGCGTCAGCCCCGCAGAGGCGTTCCAAGAGGCCCGAAGAGCACTTCGCTCGGGGGACGAGCGGGACGCCGTCGACCTCTTCAGGATCGCATGGACCGACCCCGAGCACCGCAGAGCCGCAGCTCAGGCCCTTCGGGACATGGAGCTCGCCGGCCGGTTCCGCCCCCTGCCCGACGAGTCGAAGCTGCGTGTGCTGCTCAAGGAGCTCGATCCGGGCTTCTCTCGCCACGAGACGCGGAACTTCGTCATCCTCTCGGACCTGCCCGCCTCCCGCGTCCGAACAATCGGCACGGACATGGAGCGGGCCCGCGACGAGCTGATGAAGCTCGGCGATCGCCTCTCCCTCTCGCCGATCCCCCACGCGGAGAAACTCGTCGCGGTCATCTTCGAGCAGCACGCGGCCTACGCCTCGTTCGCCGCACGCGTCGACAACATCGACCCCGGCTGGATCGCCGGGTACTACACGCTGGGCGCAAACCGCGTCGTGCTCTACGACGATCTCACCGGCCCCGCGTACACGCGCGCCGTCGAGGATGTGCAGCGCAGGCACCAGCCCGCCAAGCAGTCCAAGGTCCGCGAGTTCAGCGAGGGTCCAGACGCGATTGCTGTGGCAGAAGCCTCGCGCCGGGCCGCCACTCTCCGCGAAACCCTCCGCAGTCGCGCCGAGACCTACTTCGTCGCCAAGTCCGTCCACGAAACGGTGCACCTGCTGGCGTTCAACACGGGGATCCAGCGCCCCGACCGGGTCTACCCCCTGTGGCTGAGCGAGGGGCTCGCGCTGAGTTTCGAGACCGACCGAACCGACCGTCCCTTCGGCCCGGCCCACCCGTTTGCAGAGCGGGAGGAGGCGCTCGCCGAGGGATTCGAGAACGGGCGCCTGCTCGACTGGGGGCGCGTGGTCTCGTTCCTCGCCCCGCCCTCGGACCAGGGGGAGATCGACCTCTTCTACGCCCAGAGCTACGCGCTCTTCTCGCACCTGGCCCAGCGTCGACCCGAGCAGCTCGGCGCGTACTTCCGGGCGATCGAACTCCTCCGCTGGGGCATCCGCAGCGAGGAACAGGCCCTCGCCCTCTTCACGGCGCACTTCGGGCGACCGGCCGATGTCGCGGCGGGGTTCATGGCCGGCGGCGCAGAGGCCCGCTACGCCAACCGGCGGTCCTCAGGCCGTCGCCCCGATCGCGCAGGCGTCGGCGCCGAGGCTGTCGGCCAGCGTCGCGAGGTCGAGGGCCCGCTACCCTCCGCCGGGCGGCGCTGAAATCCAGCGCGACCGCCCGGAGGTCAGATGCACACCAAGAGCCGACGAATCGTGGCCGCGACAGCCTGCGCCCTGACCGCGACGCAAGCCCTCGCCGAGCCGCCCGATCAGGATCTCCCGACCGAAGCGCACGAGAGCGAGGCCTCCGAGGCGATCCAGGAGCTGACGGGCCGACCGCCGCTGGTCACCTTCTCCGTCTCGGCCCGGGGCGACCACCGCTTCAAGGCCGACTTCAAGGACGGCGAAGGCGACATGAGCGTCTCGCGGCTCCGGGGCGACCTCGGCGTCGGCTTCACCATCGATCAGCGCACCCGGCTCGGACTCGCCTTCGGGCACGAGCAGTCACGCTACCACTTCGGCGATTTCGATCTTCTGCAGGGCGTCGACCGCCCGCTCCGCGACGCGTACACGACCGACTTCGGCGCACGCCTCAGCCGCCAGTTCGACGAACACTGGGGCGCGATCATCGGCGCACGCGTCGAGTTCTCCGGCGAGTCCGGCGCAGACCTCGACGACTCGGCGACCTACGGCGGCCTGGGCATCGTCACCTACCGCTTCAGCGAGACGCTGACGGTCGGCGTCGGGGCCGTGGTCTCTACACGCTTGGAAGACAGCACCCAGTTCATCCCGATTGTGCTCGTGGATGTGCAGATCTCAGACCGCCTGAGCTTCGGCAACATCGACCCCCGCGCCACGGCCGGCCTGGGAATCGGCGCCGCGCTCCGATACCGCCTGACCGACGAGTGGACCCTCTCTCTCGGAGGCGGCTACCAGCGACGCGAGTACCGACTGGACAATACCAACACCATCAGCGGCGGCGTCTTCCGGGACAGCGGTTTCCCGATCGTGCTCGACACGACCTACGCCCCCAACCCCCACTTCTCGATCGGCGCTCGCGCAGGCGCAATGGTCTGGCACCGCCTCGAGCTCTTCGACGACGACGGGCGCAGTCTGACCAAGAGCGAACTCGATCCGACGCCCTTTGTCGGCTTCGGAGCAACGGTCAGGTTCTGACCCGACAGATCCGGATCTGTTTCGAGGTCGGCGAACGAGGATCAGCGCTCAGTCGGGGCCCGCTCCTCGGCGCTCAACGGCCCAGACCCCTCACCGAACGGCGGCGTGTCGACCAGCCTCGCCCTGATAATGCGGGGCGGATCGACCGGGCGGTCCTGGGCGCCGACCCTGACAGCCCCGATCCGCCGGATCACATCCCCGCCCGAGACCGCCTCGGCGAACGAGGTGTACAGCCCGTCGAGCATGCGCGTGCTGTCGCGGCTCAGGCAGACGAACACTTGGCTCCCGTTGCTGTTCGGATCGCTCGAACGAGCCATCGAGAGCACGCCGAAATCGTGCGGCAGCTCGCTCGGCTCCAGATCGATGAAGTAGCCCGGCCCGCCGGTGCCAGTGCCGGTCGGGTCGCCGACCTGGATCACAAAGCCCGGCCGACCGTCCCGCTCCCCGATCACCCGGTGGAAGATGATGTCGGTGTAGAACCCGCCCTCGATGAGGTGCATGAAGTTGTTCACCGTGTTCGGAGCGTGGTCCGGACGCATCCGGAACTCGATCTCGCCCTCGGTGGTCTCGAAGACCGCGTGTTTCTCTGTGTAGATCCGCAGCCCGCTGTAGGTCTGCGGCAACTGGCGGAACTGCGGCTGGCCGCCCGGGCCGGGCACCGCGTACACCGGGGTCAAGAGCGGCTGCAGCACCAGCGGCGGGCCGATCCTGGAATCGCCCACGACCAACTGCGCGTAGCGGATCTCGGGCGACTCGGTTTCCCAGAGGTCCGGAAAGAGGCTCGCGAAGTCGACCCGTCCGGCAGCGACAGAAGCGGTCATCACCGGCTCGTGCTCGTTGTTCTTGCCAAACCTGGCGGCCGCATCGAAGATGTGGACTCGCGCCTCGCCCTCCATGTCGCCGGGGATCTCGACCGCGATGGGGACCTGGCGATCCTTGCCGTAGTAGAGACGCTCGGGCTGGAGCTGGGCGGAGGCTCCGGCGGTGAGAGCGAGCAGGAGCGAGGAGACGGCCAAAGACCGATAACGACGGGCGGCGTTCTGGATCAGGCTCATGGTGAAACTGTACCACCATCCCCGGCGGGAGGTGGCGTCGTTCGGCCTCGAGCGAGCTCAGGGATGATCGCGAGTGTTCCGGAGCTCAGTTGGACCGTCGGCGGCCATTCGGCTCGCCTGGGTCTCTCTCGTAGCGCTGGCCCTGACGCCTGTCGAAAAGGGTCCAAGCGTTTCGGACCGCGGCGGAGGCCATCGCGGCGTCCTGTTGGTCCTGCGACTCGGATGCCGCCAGCGAGGGCACGAGCTCCCGGGTGTCGTCAGAGAACCAGAAGACGCCAAGGTCAGCCCGTAGGACATTCACGCCGTCGTTGTGGTTGATGTCCGACTGGGTCTTGAGCCCGTCGCTGACCAGCGAGGAGCCGGAGGGGCGGATGCTCCAGAGCATGGGTGTGCCGTTGGGCCCGAGCCCGCGGTAGTGGTAGTTGCCGACGGTCCGCTGGCCAGAGTGATTCCAGAGCTTGAACTCGTCGCGATACCTGGAATAGGGGTGGCTTCCGCGATGGGAGGGGCAATAAAAGACCTTCGGGGCCGGCAAATACGAGTAGCCGATCAGGTAGCCCAGTCCGTCCCAGCCGCCGGGACTAAGTCGGTTGCGGGGCTGGGCCATGTCGTTGTCAGAGAGTCGGAGCGTCATCATCTCGTTGAGCGGGAGGAAGTTGCCGCCGGGACGGAGGAAGATGCTCGGCGGCATGAATTCCTCGTGATCGTCGGCGTACATGGCCATGGAGAGGCCGATCTGGCGCTGGTTCGACGCGCACGAGACCCGCCTGGCCGTCTCCCGAGTGCCCGCCAGAGCGGGGATCAGGATGGCCATCAGCAGGGTGACGATCGAGATGGAGACGATGAGGTCCAAGAGCGTGAAGCCGCGCCGTCCTGCGAGGGACTTCGGCGCGTACCACCGCGAGCCCTCTTGCGACGGGCGGCCACCCCCAAGTCTGATCGAGCCGCATCTGTTCACTTCGGAACCCCCGAGCGTTGCAATGAAGACTAACGAGATCTTCAACGCGATGCAAGAGCGCAGTAGAGGAAACTGCGGTTCCCGCTTGCTTATTCGCCCGGGGGCTGCCAGGGGCCGAAAACTCCCCTGTGAATGCATGCAACCGGGATCCGCCGGCCGTCCGGGAGCGTACAGCGATTCGATCGCGGAGCGACCTCCGCTCAGTCTCCTCAGGAGTCCTGAACCGTTGGCCGACCAAAGAGGACATCTGGATCCCGATTTTGATCTGATGCAACGCGTCGCCTCCAACGACGAGACGGCGGTCGGCGAGCTTTACGACCGCTTCAGCTCTCTGGTCTATCGGCTTGCCTACCAGTCGATGCCCACGCGGGCCGAGGCCGACGACGCGGTGCAGGAGGTCTTTGTCCGGCTCTGGAAGACCGCCGGTCGGTACGACCCCAAGCGGGCGGCTCTGGTGACCTGGGTGATGCTGATCTCGCGGCGTCACCTTGTGGACAAGCTCCGACGCAAACGGGCCCGCCTCAAGACCGCCTCGCTGGACGAGGCCCCCCAGGCGGGCGCACCGGATCCCTCCTTGGAGGAATCCGGCATGGAACGCGACGAGCGGTATGCTGCGTTGATGCAACGCATCGAGTCGTTGCCGGAACTACAGAGGACCGTTGTCGTAAGGGCCTACCTCGGAGGGCAGACCCTCAGGCAGATCGGTGAGGAACTGAATACCCCGCTCGGGACCATCAAATCCGCTCTCAGCAGAGCTCTGGTGCGGCTTCGTGAAAGGTCGTCGGAGGAGTTGGCATGACGACGCAAGAACTGATCGAACTGGCCGTGCTGGACACGATGGGCCTGCTCGACGAAGACGAACAGGCGACCTTCGACCTCGCCTTCGACGCTGCGCCGCCGCAGGTGCAGGCCCATGTCCGGCGTGAGCAGACACGCTTCGCCGACATCAACGACATCCTGCCGGATGTCGAGCCCCCCGCCGAACTCCGCTCCGCGGTGATCGAAGCGGTGCGCGAGGCGATGGCGGACGCGCTGGTCACCGGCGGCCCCGAGGCCGATTCGCTGACGCTCCGCCCGAGCAGGGGCGTCTCGCCGGCGTGGCGACTGGGCGCGGTCGCCGCCATCGCCATCGCCGTCGTCCTCGGCGGCGCGACGCTCCAGATGCAGCAGGAGTACACCCAGCTCAACCAGTCGATCCGCAACAACGCGCAGATCGATCAGCTCAACGCGACCTTCGGCACCCGATTCGTCGAGGACGCCGTCTTCGACACAAGCACCCGCCAGCTCGCGTTCATCCCCGCGGCAGACGATGTCTCCGCCCGCGCCTCGGTCTTCTACAACCCCGGCTGGAACGCCGTGCGGCTCTTCTGCCGCAACCTCGGCAACGAGGAGACCTCCAGGACCTACCGCGTCGCGCTGGTCGACGAGGCGGGCCAGGTCGTCGAGGTCCTCCACCGCTTCCGCCCGGGCCCGGGCTTCGAGTCGCGCGAGATCCGCGTGAATCTGGCCGAACTGGCGCTCCGCGGCGAGCGCCTCGCCATCCTCGACGACACGACGGGGGCCGTCCTCATGACCACCGCTCCGGGCGCCCTGCGGACCATCTGAAGCCTCGCGGGCATCGCATCGAAACAGACGCGTCGGAACCGAACGGTCCGACGCGTTTTTTGCTTCTGTTCCTTCGGCGCCCCGTCAGGCCGCGTCGCGACGGCGCTCGTGCGACTGCTCTCTCGGGTCGACCCACTGGGCCTCGTCGAGGAGGATGTCGAGCTTGGTCCGCAGCTCGTGGTCGCGGCTGGCCTTGGCCATCTTCCGCCAGATCGTCGCGCCGAGCATCAGTGTCAGCAACGCGGCGAGGCACACCCCCACCGCCGCGTACATCGGGCGGCTGGAATCGAGCGGCTCTCCGGCGACCGGCGCTTCGGCCATCGCGGTGGTGACGCCCACAGCGCGTCGCTGCCTTGCGGCGTTTGACTCTGAGATCAGCGCTCTGGCGATGGTGTCCAGCTCGCGTTCGGTCTGGGCCTTGCCCGGCCCGCGCAGCTCCAGTTCCAGACGCCCGGGATCGACCGAGAGCTGGGTCATGTCGCGGGTGAGGCGGTGGGCGAGCGTTCCGGCCTCGGACCGCTCGATCAGGCCCCGCTGGGTTAGGCGGTCGGCGGCCCGCTCAAGGAAACGCGGATCGCTCAGCAGTTCGATGTGGTAGCGCTGCCACTCGGCCCGTTCATCGTTGGAGATCCGTCTGCCGTCGGCCTCGGCGACGATGACGGTTCGGGCGGCGTAGGTCGCAGGGGCCGCATGGCCTGCGATCATCCACGACAGGGCCGAGAGGGCGAGCAGGGTGACGGCGCCGGCCGCGACGAGCCACCCCGCGCGCGTGGCGGCCCGCTTGGACTCGATTTTCTCGCGGAGCTCTTCTGTCTCCCGCCTGGCGGCGAGCACTTCGGCCCGCATCGACAGGACTTCCTCGCACTGGGCGAAGCGCTGGGTGAGCAGCTCGCTCGCCTTGCGGATCTTGGCCGACTGGCGGTTGATGAGCTTCTTGCAGAGCTGGAGGCGTTCGCGCCGGCGGCGGACCCAGTCGTTGCTCGACACGGCGCTGGGGTGGGCGCCGATGTCCGCGCGGGCGCGGTCGAGGCCCGATTCGAGATCGCTGATCCGCTGGTGGGCCTCTTCGAGCTGGCCCTCGGCGATCTCGAGCCGCTGGGCGAGGTCGTCGCGCTCGTGCTCGGCCTTGACCTTGCCGACGCGGTGCTGCTCGGCGGCTTCGGACTTCTCCTGCAGCTTGCGGTCCAGCGCCGTCAGCTCGCCGGTGAGGCGGTCGACCTCGGCGAAGAGCTGGGCCGTCTGCTCGTCCGCGTCGGTCGAGAGGTGCTCACGCTCGCGCGTCGCACGCTCCAGATCGACTTCGAGCTTCGCGGCGTTGTCGCTCAGCTCGGCGATTCGTGATTCGAGCTCGGCGGCGCGCTGCGAGAGCGCGACGCGTTCTTCTTCCAGCGCCCGGCGCTGCTTGCCGAGGTTGGCCGCGGCTTCGGCGGCCTTGGCGTGGTCGGACCTGGCGTGATCGGCCTCGGCCTCGGCCTCGGTGACCTTGTAACGCAGCGCCGAGACTTCCGAGCGTAGGGCGTCGGCGTGCTCCTGCATCCGCTCGCGTTCGGCGACGGACTGTTCGAGCTCCAGACGCAATGTCTCGGCGTCGCCGATCTCGTCGGCGCGTTCTTCCAGCTCGCTCTCGCGTTGGCCGAGTTCGTCGGCGAGGCCGTCCAGCTCGGCCTTGCGTCCGTCGAGCGCCTCGCGCTCCCGGCGGATCTGCTCCTCGAACTCGCTGCGCCGCGTTTGGAGGGCCTCGGCCTCGGCTTCCAGCGCCGACTCGCGCCGGCCGAGTTCCTGGTCGCGCTTGGAAGATGCCTCTTCCTGCTCGACTGCCCGGCGCTCGCGCTCGTCCAGAGCCGCACGCTCCTCGTCGCAGCGTCCGCGGAAGCGGCGCTCTTCCTCTTCAAGCTCCGAGACCCGTTCGAGGACCCGGGCCTCGCGTTCGCCGAGCTCCTCGTCGCGGGCCTCGATCGACCGGCGCCGGTCTTCGAGCTCGGCCTCGTCACAGGCGAGCTTTTCTTGCCCGGATTCGATCGACTGCCTGTCTCGCTCCAGCGCGTCTTTCGCTTCCTGGATGGAGGCCCGCTCGTCGTCGATCGCGCGGCGATCTTCGTCCAAGCGGTCGCGTGCCTCGTTGAGATCCGCCTCGGCCTGCTCGCGCTCCCCCGCCAGCCGTTCCCGCTCCTCTTCCAAGGCGCGGCGTTGCTCGGCGAGTTCCTGCTGGAGGGCCCGCACCGATTCCCGCTCGGAGGCGATTTCTTCCCGGACCCGACCCAGCTCTTCCTTGCTCGCCTCCTCGGCCTCAAGGAACGAAGTCTCTCGGCGGTCGAGTATTGCGGCTTGCTCGTCGAGTTCTTGGACCCTGGCCTCCAGCAAGGATCGGCGCTGGGCGAGTTCGGCCTCGGCCTGCTCGGAGCGGTCTGAGATCTCCTGCTCAAGGGTGTCCAGCACGCGGGAGCGTTCGTCGAGCTCTCGCTTGCGGTGGTCGAGGATCGCCATCTCGCGCCGATGCAGCTCGTGAGCCTTCTTCAGGGCGGTGAGCTGGGCCTCGACATCCGTAATGATGCCGAACAGGTCCTCCGGCATCCCGTCTGGATGGCCCCCGTTGGGAGACTGGGGCCCCGTCTCCGGATTGTGGCGGGATGCTGGGTCCATTGGCTGCTGATCGCCGAGGCCGCGGCGAGAGATCCTCCCGGCGTCTATCGGCAGGTCGAAAGGCCCGCTGAACCGGGCCCAGCCGAGTGGCAATCCAGATTCACGAGTCTTGATTTCATCCGGAAAATTGCGTGGATTGACGGAATGGCCGGGAATAGGGCCGGTTGTTTCGATATTCTGTGCCTCTAGCCGCGAGTCTTGTCGTCGCGGAACAGCACCATCTCGCCCGGCCGATAACCGGGCGTCGCCAGTAGGAGAACCAGGACATGAAATCGATCTGTCGCAGAGGAATGAGCACGGCCGCAGCGATCGCCGGGGTTGTCGGCGTTCTGGCCCTTGGCGTCGCCGGGTACACGATGCTCTCTGGCGAGTGCGGGCTGAGCGCTTGCACCGTCAAGGATGACGCCGCGGTCCAGACCGTCGCCGCGTCGAAGAGTTGCTCGAGCTGCGAGAGCAAGGGCGGTTGCGGCGGTGAAGCCGAGGTCGTCCTCGCTTCGGCCGAGAAGTCCGACTGTGCCCAGACCTGCGGCGGCGAGGTCGCCGCGGGCTGCGACGGCATCTGCGACGATCTGAACAAGAACCAGGGCAAGATCATGGCCGCTTCGGCTCCCGCCAAGTCTGACTGCGCTCAGACCTGCGGCGGCGAGGTCGCCAAGGGCTGCGACGGCATCTGCGACGATCTGAACAAGAACCAGGGCAAGGTCCTGGCCGCTTCGACCAGCGAGGCCAAGGGCTGCTGCCCGCTGATGGGCGCCGAGGTCGTGACCGCCAGCGCCACCAGCGATTGCGCCTCCAAGTGCGAGGGCGCCAAGAGCTGCTCGGACGAGAAGAAGTCCGAGTGCAAGAAGGCCGACTGCCCCATGGCCGTCGCCTCCAACGACTGATCGATCCCGCTACACGATCAATGCCGCACCGGCCGGGCCAGCCCCGGCCGGTGTTGTTTTTGGACCGCCCCGCCCGAGCGGGCGCGTTTGACCCCGGGCTGGCGCACGCCCACACTCTCGGGCCATGCGCCCCGTCCTCATCGAGACCGAACGCCTCCGCCTCGCCTTGCTGCCCAAGCTCGGGGCCTCGGTCGGCGGTCTGTTGAGACGGACGGACGATGGCTCGTGGACACCCGTGCTGCGGCCGACATCTGAGAACCCTTCGTCGTTTCTCGATACCTCGATGTACCTGCTTGCGCCGTGGTCGAACCGCGTGCGCGACGGCCGGTTCCGCTTTGCGGGGCGTGAGCACCGGCTGCACATCGACTGGCCTCAGGAAGGCTGCGCCATCCACGGGCTCGTGAAGAACCGGGCCTGGGAGATCCTCGAACGCACGCCTGTTTCGGCGTGGTTTCAGACCGACTCGCGCTGGTGGCCAGAGGATGAAGTAGACGGCGAAGCGCCGTTCATCGACCACTTCCACGCCCGCGTCGGGTACGAGTTGACAGACTCCTCGATGGCCGCCCGCCTTGAGCTGCGCAACGCCGGCTCGGTGACGATGCCCTGCGGCATCGGCTTCCACCCCCACTTTGCCGCGCCCGCGGGGACGACGCTCCGCTGCGGCGTCGTGGCCCGCTACCCGGCCGATCGCTGCCTGCCGATCGCCCCCCCCGCCGCCGATGAGACGACCGAAAGGCTGAAGCGGGGCGTCATCACCGACACGCTCTCGCTGGACGACTGCTTCCTCGGCTCTGCCGACGGCGCGACGCTCACCGGCCCGCAAGGCGGCGTCCGGCTCTCGTGCTCGCGTTCGCTCACGCACACGGTCATCTACGCTCCCGGTGGGGAAAAGGGAGAGAACTTCGTGTGCGTTGAGCCGGTCACCATGGCCAACGACGGGTTCAACCTGCTCGGCAAGGGCTGGCGCGACGGGGTGCGGGAGCTCAAGCCGGGCGACACACTCATCGCCTCGATGAACATCACGCTGATCGACTGAAGATCCGCCAGGGAGCAACGCCGTGACGACCTATCTCCTCAAGACCGAGCCGGACGACTACAGCTACGACGACCTCGTCAAAGAGAAACGCTGCGCGTGGACGGGCGTGAAGAACCCGGCGGCGCAGGCGAACATGCGCACGATGAAAAAGGGCGACGAGGCCTTTATCTACCACACGGGCAACGAGAAGGCGATCGTCGGCCTCGCCAAAGTCGTCAGCGATGCGTACCCGGACCCCGACAACCCGGGCGAGCTCACCAGCGGCGAGCCGAAGTTCGTGCTGATCGACCTCGCCCCGTCGAAGAAGGCCGAGACACCCGTCACGCTCAAGGCGATCAAGGCGGACGAACGCTTCGCCGACTTCGCGCTCGTCAAGCAGTCGCGCCTGAGCGCGATGCCCGTGCCCAAGGACCTCGACAAGCTGCTGCGGAAGATTGCCGGGCTCTGAGCGATCCGGGCGCGAGGGCCGGAGTCAGGACTCTGAGCCGATGGGCGGCTCCCCGCCGTTGATCGTCTGCATCGCGCCGAACCTCGCGGCGTCGCGCCCCTTGATCGACAGCACCGGGATCAGCCCGCACGATCGGAGCCGCGCCAACGCACGCTCGCCGAGGTACGCCTCGGCGCTGGGCACGACGCGGCCGTCGGGCAGCGCGTGCATCGGCAGGGTGTCAAAGTCGCCAGCGGCCGACGCGTCGAACCCCCAGCCCTGCATACTGAACCGCTCGCCGAGCATCGCGACGACGCCGACACTGGCCGGGCCCCAGAGGTACGCCTCGTGAGCACGCTGTGTGCCGAGGGCCTCGGGCTCGATCTCTTCAAAGTCGAAGGCATCGATGGGATCGGTCGCGCCGCCGTAGGGCAGGCGGACCATCACACGTGGCGTGGTGAGCATCAGCCATGAGGCCTCTTGTGTGCTGCGGAGGACTCCGAACCCCTCGTCGGGCTCGCCCCAGCTCTCGGGCTCGGGCGAGGCGGCGACGGACGCACACCCCGCGACATCCGGATCGACCGAGGCGATGACCGGGGCGCCGCAGGTTGCGCCGATGGCGCCGAGCCCGCGGAGCGTTCTCACGTCGTGTTCGCCCGGCCCGAACCGGTGCAGCGGGCAGATCACGCTCCAAGGCTCGTCGCCGATGCGGTCGCTCAGCAGCAGCTTCGCGAGTGCCGACGCCCCCGGGCCGCCCGCGAGATCGGCTTCGAGCTCGGCCTTGGAGAGATCGAGGATGTCGATCGTCAGCGTCTCGTCGGTCTCAAGGCGGGTGATCAGCGTGTGCAGGCTGCGCCAGGCGGTCTCGACGGTTCTGAAGCCGTCCG
>SLFH01000100.1 GCA_007124345.1 Phycisphaerales bacterium
ATCGTCCCCGCCCCGGGCGCCTTGGCGCTGCTCGGCCTGGGCGGTCTGGCGGCGGCCCGCCGTCGTCGCGGCTGATCCGATCTGCCGCACAAAGAACCATGTCTCATTACCGCTGCGCCCCGAGAGGGGCGCAGCGGTTGTTCATGCGCATCCATCCGACGCTGAGCGTTGCGCAAACGACCCGCCGGCAAGCCCCAACCCTTGACGCGGGTTGCGGCGGTCTGATATCTTCTTCGGCACTTGTGGGGTCGGAGCCAGCGTTGGTCTCCGTCGCCCATGACCATGTGGAGTTGACGGAGGTCATCATGAGAAAATCGAACTTTGGAATCGCACTCGCCGGCTCGATCGCGGTCGCCGGCGCCGCTTCGGCCACACCGGTCTTCGAGACCGGATTCGAGCCCCCGGTGTACTTCGCCGGCTCGCCTATCGACGGCATCGATGGTTGGTCCAACGGTTCGGGCGTCGGCGCCAGCCACATCGTCTCGACCACGCAGGCCATCGACACCCAGAGTCTGCAGTTTGACAACAGCAGCACTTTCAACAGCTTCTACTCCGTCCGGCGGGCGCTGCCCACGGGCATCGAGGACGGCTTCGCCGTCAGCGTCCGTTTCTACATGGACGGCATGACTGAGGAGAACCGGCTCTACGGGCTCTACCTCACCAGCACAGCCACGAGCACCCTCGGCGGCAACACCCTCGGCCTGACGATCGGGGGCGACGGCGCCGTCCGCGCCGGCACCACTTGGGGCAACACCTACAGCAACTCCGGTCTCATCGGCTTCGCCGATTTCGGCACCTTCAAGGACCGCTGGCTGACGATCACACTGATCTGGCAGCCCGATGGCAACGCCGTCGCTTCGATCTCCGGCTTCGACGGCCCCAACGACACCATCAGCGTCAACCTCTTCCAAGAGAACCAGCCCCTTGGCCTGAACCTCGGCACCGACTGGTTCACCTCGACGATCCGCGCAGGCATCGGCTACTTCGACGACCTGGAGATCACCACCGGCGCCGGCCCGGCCTGTCCGCCCGATCTCAACGGCGACGGCGTCGTCGACGCCGATGACTTCTTCCTCTTCCTCAACCTCTTCGCGGCCGGCGACCTCCGCGCCGATTTCAACAACGACGGCGTGATCGACGCCGACGACTTCTTCCTCTTCCTCAACCTGTTCGCCGCCGGCTGCTGAACCGTCAGCCAGCCCCGTGCAAAGCAATGACGCCGCCCGTGCGCAGAGGCGCACGGGCGGTTTTTTTCCGCCTGCATCGACGGTCGTCCCGTGTTCGCCGTCCGCCGCAGGAATCCGACTTCGGGGCCTTGAATGTCCCACCTGTTGCGGGTAGGTTCCATCAGGAACGGGACGGGGCTGACCGCTCATTTCGAGAGGAGACTGGTATGAATCGCTTTGCAACATTCGCCAGCGCCGGGCTTTTCGTGGCTGTTTCTGGGATCGCCGACGCCCAGCAGCTTTATTACACCGGGTTCGAGCCGCCGCTGTACCCGACTTCGGGCTCGATCAACAACCGCGACGGCTGGACGACCGGCACCGCCTTCGGCATCAGCAACGGCATTTCGCAGACCGTCGCCATCGGCACCCAGAGCCTCCGTTTCGACAACAGCGCTTCGCTCAACACCCGTTACTCGGTCAAGCGCGAGATGCCGCCCGGCATCGAGGACGGCTTCGAGGTCACCGCGCAGGTCTACATCGACGGCACAACGGGCGAGAACCGGCTCTACGGCGTCTACCTCGTCGACTCGCCCGCCGGCGTGCTGGTCAACACCACGCTCGGGCTGACCATCGACGGTGGCGGACGCGTCCGCGCGGGCACCGATTTCGACGCCACCTGGGACATCTTCGGCATCATCGACACCGCCGCCCCCGGCACCTTCACGGACCGCTGGCTCACCTTCACCCTCTCGTGGACGCCCACCGGCGGCGGCGAGGTCGAGGTCTCCGGCTTCGCTTCGCCGCAGGAGCCGATCAGCGCCTCGTTCACGCTCGCCAACGCGCCCCAAGGCCTCAACCTCGGCACCGACCGCAATGAGCAGGTCGACCGCAACGGCATCGGCTACTTCGACGAGCTCTTCATCGAAGCGGTCGACGCGGGCTGCCCCGCCGACCTGAACGGCGACGGCGTGGTTGACGCCGACGACTTCTTCCTCTTCCTCCAGCTCTTCGCCGACGGCGACCCGCGCGCCGACATCAACCAGGACGGCGTGGTCGACGCCGACGACTTCTTCCAGTACCTGAACCTCTTCGCCCAGGGCTGCTGAGTTCCGCCGGAGTTCGGCTTGATCACCAGCCGCCCGGGCTCTTCCCGGGCGGTTTTTTCGCGCCTCCCCGGGTGTACGATCGCCCGATGACGCCCAGCCAGAGCCAGCCCGCCCCCCCGTTCAGCCCCGTCGAGGAGGTGCTCGACGAGCTCCGCGCCGGGCGGATGATCGTTCTGACCGACGACGAGGACCGGGAGAACGAGGGCGACCTCGTCCTCCCCGCCCAGTTTGTCACGCCCGAGGCGATCACCTTCATGCTCTCCGAGGCCCGCGGCTACCTCTGCCTGAGCCTGACGGAGGCGGACTGCGAGCGGCTGGACCTTGAGCCGCAGTCGGCGGTGAACACTTCTGTCCGCGGCACGCCCTTCACCGTCTCGATCGACGGGCACCCCAAGCACGGGTTCACCACCGGCGTGAGCGCCAAGGAGCGGGCCCGCTGCATCAGGATGGCGATCGACCCGTCGACGACGCCCGCCGACTTCGTCCGCCCCGGGCACATCAACCCGCTGCGCTCGCGCGACGGGGGCGTGCTGGTGCGGACCGGGCAGACCGAGGGGTCGGTGGACCTCTGCCGCCTGGCGGGGCTGACGCAGGCGGCGATCATCATCGAGATCATGAACGACGACGGGGAGATGGCCCGCGTGCCGGACCTCGAAAAGTTCTGCGCCAGGCACAAGATCAAGATGTGCTCGGTGGCGCAGATCATCGAGCACCGCTTGGCCCGCGAGTCGATGGTGCGCCGGATCGACCCGGTCGAGGGCGCGCCGCTGCAGACCAGGGAGGGCGAGTTCAGGCTGATCGGGTACGAGAGCGTGGTGGATCCGTTGCCGCACATCGCGCTGGTGGCGGGCGAGGTGGGGCGACAGGACGCCTCGCGCCGCCCGGTGGCGATCGAGCGGCCGACGCTCGTGCGCATGCACCGGCGGAACCTCCTGGGCGACATCTTCGGCGATCTGGACTCCTCGCCCGACGGGCCGACGGGCGAGGTGCTGCGTGCCGCGATGCGGATGATCCAGCGCGACGGCTCGGGTGCGATTGTCTACCTCCGCCCCGAGGGCGAGGGCACGAGCCTGCGCGACCGCTTGCAGGCCATCAAGCGCCCGGACCGACGCGGGGCGGATGCGCCCGATCTGACCGACCCCGGCGGGCTGGGGGCCGCGGCACTCCCGATGCACCTGCGCGAGTTCGGCATCGGAGGCCAGATCCTCCGCGATCTGGGCCTGACGAATCTGCGCCTCATCAGCAACCGCGCCAAAGACTTCCCGGGCATCGAGGCCTTCGGCCTGAAGATCTGCGAGACGGTGCCGGTGGAGGGGCTTGGGGCGTAGGGCTTGGGGCGTAGGGCGTTTGCCTTCGGCGAACGGGAGCGGGCGAGGATCGAGCAGGCGAGAGGCGGCTACGCCTTCAGCTTGTCCATCAGCATTTCG
>SLFH01000204.1 GCA_007124345.1 Phycisphaerales bacterium
AGGCCCGAGCAGGAGAGCAGGCGATCAGGCGAACCCGCCACAGACGCCCGCAACCTGGACGCCGATCCCTGAGCGCAGCGAAGGGTCGGGTCCGATCCTCATAGATCCACCTCCGCGCCTTCAATGCCCCGAACACGCACACCCAGCGCCCCGCGCCCAACTCCCCGCGCCCATTCCCATGCCCCGCCTCCCCTTCAATCCCGACAAGATGAAGTCCAAGGCCGACGCGCCCGCCGCCAAGGCCGAAGACGCCCCGCTCTCGGTCTCCGCGCTTGCCGCCAGGATCGAGGGCGCTCTGCGCACGCTCCCGCCCAAGCTCCGCGTGGTGGGGGAGGTCAGCGGCTTCCGCGACCGCACGCACTGGTACTTCGACCTCAAGGACGCCGGCGCCGTCGTCAACTGCGTGATGTTCGCCTCGGCCGCCAAGCGGGCCGGGTACACACCCCGCGAGGGCGACGAGGTCGTCGTCTCGGGCCAGGTCGACTTCTACGCCAAGGGCGGGCGTGTCTCGCTGATCGTCGGCACGATCCAGCCCGTCGGCGCCGGCCGCCTGGACCTCGCCTTCCGCCAACTCTGCGAAGAGCTCAAGGCCGAGGGCTGGTTCGACGAGTCGCGCAAGAAGCCGTTGCCTGTGTTCCCGCGGAAGATCGCGATCGTCACCAGCCGCACGGGCGCTGCGCTGCAAGACATCATCGACACCGCCCGCAGGCGCTGCCCGGCCGTGGAACTGCTGGTCTTCGATGTCCGCGTGCAGGGCGAGGGCTCGGCCCCCGAAGTCGCCGGCGCGATCCGCCTGCTCGGCGAGAAGGGGCCGGCGATCGGCGTCGAAGCGATCATCGTCACCCGCGGCGGCGGCTCCATGGAAGACCTCTGGGCCTTCAACGAACGAGCCGTCGCCGAGGCGATCGTCCGCTGCCCCCTCCCCGTCGTCGCGGCGATCGGTCACGAGACCGACACCACCATCGCCGAACTCGTCGCCGACCTCCGCTGCGCCACGCCCACGCAGGCCGCGATGCGCCTGATCCCAGACAGCGAGGCGCTCGGACGCCAGCTCGACAGCCTCGCTCGCCGCATGGGCTCGGGCGTCGCCCGCCACCTCCAGACCGAGCGCCACCGCCTCGTCTCCGCATCCCGCCACCCCGTCCTCAGCGACCCGCGATCGATCATCGACCTCGCGTCCGAACGCCTCGACGCGCGAGCTCGGCGAGCCTCGGGCGCCGCCGCGCACCGACTCGCGTTCGCCCGCCGACGCCTCGACGCCCTCGCCCTCCGCCTGGAACGCCACCGCCCGGGTGTCCGCCATGCGCGGCTCGGCGCGAGGCTCGACCACCTCGCCGAGCGCCTCTCCGCCGCCGCGGCAAGACGCACACGCATCGACCTCCGCCCGCTCGAATCCCGCCTGCGCCAGGCGGTCCGGGCGGATCTGCGCGACCACCGCGTCAGGCTCGAAGGGCTGGAGCGCGAGCTCGAAGCCGTCGGCCCCGCCTCGGTCCTCCGCCGGGGTTACTCGTTCACTCGCCTCGCCGACGGGTCGGTCGTTCGCTCGGTCCAGCAGGCGACGCCCGGGGCCGAGCTGCGGACCACCGTCGCCGACGGCGAGTTCGCCTCGACTGTCACGGGCTCGGGATCAGAGCGTGCGGCGTCCCCAGGCCCCGCACCCTCCCCGCCCCGCCGACGCAGCGCCAGGCGCAAACGACGCGAAGACCCGGACCAGTTGGATCTTTTCGGACGCAACGGCTAGATTCGCAGCGTGCCCAAAGACCCCAAGCCAGCCCGCCCAGCCCCCGACGAGCCCGAACGCTTCGAGGACGCCCTCGACGAGATCGAGGCCATCATCGAGAAGATCGAGTCCGGCGAGTACGGGCTGGAGGAATCCATCGCGGCCTACGAAAGGGGCTCGGCCCTGCTCAAGAAGAGCCGCGAGATCCTCGACAAGGCCGAGCAACGCGTCTCGGAGATCAACGCCTCGCTGCTGAACCGGGCCGAAGCGTCCGATCTAGAGGCCGGCAAGGCCCCCCGAACCACGGACGCTCAGGACGCCTGAACAGGGTGGTCCGGCAGGAAGCCGCTCGATGACCCTGGCGATGCAGGACTACCGCCTCTATCAGCTCCTCGCGGACGGCACCCTCCTGCTGTTCATGTTCGCCTTCGGCGGGTGTGTCGGCTCGCTGATCAATGTGCTCGTCTACCGGATGCCCCGCGGCATGGGCGTGGTCACCCCCGCCTCGCGATGCCCGGCCTGCGCCACCCGCCTGACCTGGCGCGAGAACATCCCCGTCTTCGGGTGGATCTTTCTCCGGGGCCGCTGCCGCTTCTGCAAGGTGAAGATCTCGCCGGAGTACATGCTCGTCGAGCTCTTCTGCGCCCTGCTGTTCGTGAGCCTGTACCTGCTCTACTACACCCTGCCCCAGCAGTACACCATCAGCATCGAGTGGCTCGGGGTCGACTGGCAGTCGGTGCACCCGGCGTGGGCGAGCAACGGCTTTGCGCGCACATGGCCGTTGTTCGTCATGACGCTGATCCTCGTCGGCTCCTTGGTCGCGATGACGCTGGTCGACGCCAAGACCTTCATGATCCCGCTGAAGCTCGCCTGGGCGCCCGCGATCGTCGCGATCCTCGCCCACCCGGCGCAGGTCTTCCTCGTCGAGTACCGCCCCGGCGTCTGGCGCTGGGCGATGGGCTGGTCGTACGCGATCCCCACGCCCGGGCCCTACGGCTGGGGCTGGGTCGGGCTCTCGATCGGGGCTGTGCTCGGCATGGGTGTCGGGCTGCTGCTGATCCGGACCGGCCTGATCCGGCGCAGCTTCGAGGACTACGAGCAGTGGGAGCGCGAGTCGTTCCCCGACACTTCTGAGCCGAAGAACCACGACTGCGTCTTCGGGGCGATCGAGGCAGCGACCACCGAAGACGATCTCGGCCCGCCCCCCGTCGGCGACCGGCGGTACATCGACCTGCCCAGGGTCGGTCTGTTCGCGGCGGTCGTGCTCGTCTGCGCCGTGCTGGGCGGGTTGCTGACCCCCTCGGGCGTGATCCCGGCGATCGGGGTTGGAGTGGGGCTGGTGGTCGGGCCGGTTCTGGCGGCGGTCGTCGGGCGGGCCGTCTTCGGCCCCGCGGGCCAAACGAAAGACGAGCCGTCAGAGACCGAGCAGGCCAAGGGCGTGGGGGAAGACCCCGAACTCTGGCTGCAATACCCCCACGCGCGGCGCGAGATGATCCGCGAGCTGGCCTTCCTCGCCCCCGCGGCCCTGCTGGGCTTCCTGGGGTGGAAACTCGCGGACTGGTACGGGGGGCCCTGGAGTTACGACCAGATCACCGCCTCGATGGTCCCGGCCAAGGAGGTCCCGCTCTGGCTGCATGTCATCGCTGGGGTGTTTCTGGGCTACCTCGTGGGTGGGGCGGTGGTCTGGGCGGTGCGGATCGCCGGGTCGCTGGCGTTCGGCAAGGAGGCGATGGGCCTGGGCGATGTGCACCTGATGGCGGCGGTGGGGGCGTGCCTGGGGTGGATCCATCCGGTGCTGGCGTTCTTCGCCGCGGCGTTTGTGGCCCTGTACATCGAGGTGCTGGCGCGGGTGATCTGGGGTGGCAGCCGGCGGGCGATGCCCTTCGGTCCGGCCCTGGCGATCGCGACGGTGCTGCTGATCTTCTTCCGGCCAGGGATGGAGACGCTGATCGACGCATGGTTGTTCGGGGGGCGAGGCGCGTTCCGCATGCCCTGACCCCGACGCGTTCGGGGGCGTGTGCCTGCGTAATTTGCGGATCGGGCTGTCGGCTCCGCCGACGGCGGGGTTGTCATCGCCATACATTCTGCACCACCGAGGCGGCTCGGACCGGGCGATGGATGCCCGGCGCCGCGGTGATGGCATTGCAAGCGTGAATGGAGGCGCGTGATGATGGGTTCGTTGCTGCGGGGCGGTTTCGGCCGCGTGGTGCTGCTGGTGGGCATGGCCGCATTTCTCGGGGGTTGCGCCAGCGACCTGCAGAAGCGTTACGACCTGGCGATCGACGAGAACGAAGAGCTCCGCCGGCGGGTGATCGCCAGCGACTCGGCGCGTGAATCGCTCGAGGTCGAGAGCCGCAGGCTCCGCGAGGAGAACCAGCGCCTCGACCGAACCAACACCGAGCTCTCCCAGGCGCTCCGCGAGATCTCCGGCGAGATGGAGAAGATGGGTCGCGGCGGCGTGCTGGCGTCCAACCAGCCCGACCTCGGCCAGATGCCCTCGGGCGTCTCGGTCACCACCAGGGGCACCGATGTCGTCATCGGCGTGGCGGGGGATGTGCTCTTCGCTCCGGGTCAGGCGACGGTCCGCAACGAGGCCCGTTCCACGCTCGACCGCGTCGCCAGCGTCATCCGCCAGCGATATCCGAATAACACCATCCGCGTCGAAGGGCACACCGATTCCGACCCGATCCGACGCTCGGGCTGGAAGTCCAACGACCACCTCGGCGCCGAACGGGCGATCACGGTCCAGCAGTACCTGATCGACCGCGGCGTGCCGCGCGACCGGATCTACTCCGCCTCGTTCGGCCCGACCCGCCCGCGCGGGACCAAGGCCGAGAGCCGTCGCGTCGAGATCGTCGTGCTCGGCCCCGGCCAGTAAGGCGATACCGCAATCTTGAATCCCCAAACGCCGGGGCGGCTCTGAAGCCGCCCCGGTTGTCGTTTTGCGTCTCTCTGTCGCGAGCTGCATCCGGGTGCACCGGGGGCCGAAAGCGTTTGCACGACCGGTGAGCAAACCGGTTCGGGCGTGAACCGCGGGGCGAGTGGCCTTCCGGCCACGCCCGACTCAAACAACTCCGGACGGCCAGTGTGAACAGGCGCCGGAGACGAACGCAAGGAGATTGATCATGAAGAACCGTGTTATGACGGGGGCTATGGCTGCGCTTGGAACGATGCTTGTTGCAGGGACAGCGTCCGCCCAGTGCGGCGGTGAGAGCGTCGCGAATCAGAACGACGCACGCGTCGTCACCGCTTCGATGACCCAGCAGTACAGCCGCGACGCCGACGAGCGCCGCCCCGACATCCTGCAGACCGCCCGGGCCGCCGGCTCGTTCGGCACGCTGCTCGCGGCGATCGACGCCGCGGAACTGTCGGAGATCCTCCGAGGCGAGGGGCCCTTCACCGTTTTCGCCCCGACCGACGAGGCGTTCCGCAAGCTGCCCAGCGGCACGGTCGAGGCCCTGCTGCAGCCTGAGAACCGCGACAAGCTCGTCGCGATCCTGACTTACCATGTCGTTCCCGCTCGGGCCAACGCCGAGACCGTTGTCGGCGCCCCGGCGCACAAGAGCGTCAACGGCCAGCGGATCACTGTCGAGTCGACCAACGGTCGCGTCCGTGTCGGCAACGACCGCACCCGGGCCACCGTCACCGCGACGGACATCCTGGCCTCCAACGGCGTGATCCATGTCATCGACACCGTGATCCTGCCGCAGACGAACAACATCGTCGAGGTGGCGCAGGAGGCCGGTTCGTTCTCGACGCTCCTGGCCGCGGCCGAGGCGGCGGGCCTTGTGAAGGTGCTTGTTGGCGAAGGGCCCTACACCATCTTCGCTCCGACCGACGAGGCGTTCCGCAAGCTGCCCAGCGGGACGGTCGACTCGCTGCTGCTTGAGGAGAACCGCGACCAGCTCGCGTCGATCCTGAAGTACCATGTCGTCGCGGGCCGCGTCTACAGCAACGAGGCCCTCGAGGCCGGCCGGGCCGAGACCGTGCAGGGCGGGGAGATCCGCATCCGCAGCCGCTACAACCGCGTCATGGTCAACGACGCCCGCGTCGTGAATGCGGACATCGAGGCGAGCAACGGCGTCATCCATGTGATCGACACCGTGATCCTGCCCGGTAACTAACCCCGAGGGCGGCAAGCAAAGGCGACGCATCCATCTCCTCTGGCAGCCGGGCGCCCCACGGCGCCCGGTTGTTTTTTTAAGCGGGGCATCCGACGCACCCGTCCGTTGCGAACTCTCTGGCGAGATCCCCTCCATGTCGTGCGTTCTGCAATCAAACAAGTTCTTGGAAACAGTCTCCGGCGTGGTGGGCAACCGCCATCGACGCTACGATCGTTGCGTGGAAGGCGGGAAGAAAAACAACCCTGCGGCTGAGATTTCGGCCGAAGCGCCGGGCATCCTCCAGCGTGTCGCTTCGGGCGAGCCCGCGGCCGTCCGCGAGTGCCTTGACCGGTTCGGGGGGCTGGTCTGGTCGCTGGCCCGGCGCCTGACGCCGACCGCCTCTGAGGCCGAGGACGCCGTCCAGGAGATCTTCATCGATGTCTGGAAGAGCTCTGGGCGGTACGACCCCTCGATCGCATCGGAGACCGCCTTTGTCGCGATGATCGCGCGTCGGCGTCTGATCGACCGCCAACGCCGCGCGGGGCGACGCCCCAACGAGGAGCAGGTGCCCGACGGCGCCGCGTCATCCGTCTCCGCCCCCGAGGACCGCGCTTCGACCTCCGACGACGTCGGCCGGGTTTCCGAGGCGTTCGACCAGCTCAGCGACGAGCAGCAGCGGGTGCTCCGCCTGTCGATCCACCAGGGGCTCTCGCACGAGAAGATCTCCAGGGCGACCGGCCTGCCCCTGGGCACCGTCAAGACCCACGCCAGGCGCGGGCTCATCAAGCTCCGCGAACTGCTCGCCGCGACGCCCGAGGCGAAGGGGGGCGCGTCGTGAGCGAGCCCTACTCCAGCCGGGGTGAAGAGCTCCTCGTCCAGCGGGCGATCTTCGGCCTCGACGCCGACGAAGAGTCAGAGCTGCGCAGCCTGATCGCCGAGGGCGAGGTCGAAGACGACGCCTCGCTCGAACTTGCGGCCGGCGCCGTCGCGGTGCTCTTTGCCGAAGACCAAGGCCCGCTGCCCGAGCACATCCACCGCGC
The DNA here is from genome assembly GCA_007124345.1 of Phycisphaerales bacterium. GTDB lineage: Bacteria > Planctomycetota > Phycisphaerae > Phycisphaerales > UBA1924 > SLFH01. The sequence continues at coordinate 6,864 of SLFH01000204.1, forward strand.
CCTGGCGGATCGGGCCGATCATTTCGTCAGCGCCAGTTCTCGCCGCAGGACCGGAGGCGACTTCCCCGCTCCGCCGGGCTCGAAGCGACCGGCCCAACAACAGCAGAGCGGTCCGGTGCCCAACGACCGCCCACGCCGGAACGAGAATCCCGACATCGTCGCCCGCGTCGGCGGGCCGAGGTCCGGCGGATCCGCCTGGCTGCCTTGGGGCATCGCCGCGGCGATCGCGCTGGTCGCAGTGCTCGGCTGGTTCCGCCCCGCGGTTCCGCCCGAGCAGCCGCCCTTCGGCGCCACGCTCGCCGAGGCCCGCGAAGCGCTGATCCAGCGCGGCGTCGAGCCGATCGAGTGGACGCCCTGGGCGATGGGCCCCGACGCCCCGCCCGAACTCGATGGCGTCGAGGGCGATGTCGTCTGGGACGACGAGACACAGACCGGCTTCATGCGCTTCGTCGGCCTGCCGATGAACGACCCGACCGAGCTCCAGTACCAGCTCTGGATCATCGACGCCCGATACGGCGACGACGCGATCAACCAGCGCGTCAGCGGGGGTGTGTTCAACGCCGCGGCGCGCTACGGCAAGCCGGGCGAGATCATCATCCCGATCGATCCGGCCCTGCCCGTGGGTGAGGCGGTTCACTTCGCGGTCACGATCGAGCGCCCTGGCGGCGTCTGGGTTTCGGACATGTCCCGACGCGTCGTGATCGCCCCGCCTCTGGGCGAGTGAAGACCGGCGGTTCTCTTGCTTCAAATCAGATCAACAGGCCATGACGAGCAGCGTCGCGGCCGCGATCATTTGCGCCTCGGCTGCTCGTAGGGCAGCAGTTCCGCCGGGAGTTCCTTCAGCCCCCGGCGTTTGGCCTTCTGCACCGCGTAGTGCAGCGCGTCGTAGACGCGTTTGCGCACATTCTCGGTGATGCTGATACCGTGCCGGTCCATCTCCGAAAGCGCGAACGCCCACGCGTAGTACTCCTCGACGCAGCGCGGCTTGTGGGCGTGGAAGCCGATCGCGTGGTGGCCGATCTCGTGCAGAAAGACCGCGGCCGACATCGGGCCCTTGGGCCTGGGCGCTTCGATGAGCCTCGACACGCTGCCGTCGCGGTAGCTGACCTCCCACGCGCAGCCTGACATGCTGGTACGCCACTTGCGCACGCGTACGCGATAACGGGCGAGCATCTCGTCGGTCAGCGACTCGTAACGCTGCGCCATGGTCCGGCCGGGGGCGCGCGATCTCGGCGCGACGGGCCCGGGCTTGCGCACCGCGTCGGGCTTCGTCACGGTCGTGTGTTTGAGGCGGTCGGACACGGGGCGGCGCCTCGGGCGTTGGGCGGATGGGGGGCGGGCGGTTCAGCGGGGCGTACTCATGAATGTATGGCCCTCGGCCAGCCGCCGGCCCCGGGCAAAATCTCCCCACGCCATGGGCCTTTTCCCCGCCGGCTGGACCTCGACCAAGCGGAGCGTCCCCTCCCCGCAGGCGATCAGCCCCGCCGATGCGTCCAGCAGCGTCCCGGACGGGGCGGAGGCGGGGCGGTCACCCGGCGCGGCCTTGAGCAGCTTGAGCGGCTGGTCCCCGTCGGGGATGCTCACGCCGGGCCTGGGGCTCAGGGCGTTGATCCGCCGGCGGCAGGCGTCGGCGCTCTGGGTGAAGTCCACCCACGCGTCGTCGCGCGAGATCTTCGGGGCGTGGGTCACCAGCGACTCGTCCTGCGTGACGGGGCGGAGCGAGCCGCTCTGAAAGTCCTCGAGCGTCTGCAGGATCGGGGGCGGCCCGTCGGACGCGAGCAGGTCGTGCAGCTCTCCGGCGGTGATGTCCGGCTCGATCGTGCGACGTGTGGAGGCGAGCACCTCGCCCGCGTCCATCTTCTCGGCGATGGTGATGACGCAGTTGCCCGTTTGGGTATCGCCCGCGAGGATCGCCGCGTTGATCGGCGCCGCGCCGCGCCAGCGGGGCAGGAGCGAGGCGTGCAGGTTGATCATAAAGACGCGCCTGTAGAGCGCCCGCGGCAGCTTCTGCCCGTAGGCGATCACGACCCACGCGTCGGCGCCGGAGAGCAAGAGTCGCTCGATCGCCTCGTGCTCGCCGATGCGTTCGGGCTTGAAGAGCTCGGCCTCAGGCGCGTGCTCTGCGGCCCACTGGGCGACGGGGGTGGGGGTGGAGCGCGTGCCTCGCCCGGCCGGGCGGTCGGGCTGGGTGACGATCATCACGAGCTCGTGCTCGCGTTTGAGCGCGTCGAGCGTGGGCAGGGCGAATGGGCTGGAACCGAGAAAGCCGATCTTCATCTTCTGTGCGCCTCAGCGGGGGCGTTCGAGGCTCTTGACCGCCTGGCGGTTCTTGAGCTCCGATGCGCGGGTGAAGCGGTCGATGATGAGGATGCCTTCGAGGTGGTCGAACTCGTGCTGCACGCAGCGGGCGAGCAGGCCCTTGGTCTTGAGGGTGAACTCCTTGCCGTCGAGGCCGGTCGCGGTGACGGTGATCCTCGGGGGACGGAGGAGCTCGCCGGCGATCTCCGGCAGGCTGAGGCAGCCCTCCTCCATGGCCTCGGGCGCGCCCTCGGCGTCGCTGAGGCGGGGGTTGATGAAGACCACGGGGCCGCCGGTGGATTCGGCCCGGTCGGAGGCGGGCGACGCCTTCTCGCGCCCGTTCTCGCGGTGGGGGACATCGATGACGAACAGGCGCCACGAGAGCCCGACCTGCGGGGCGGCGAGCCCGATGCCTTCGGCCTCGTGCATCAGCTCGAGCATCCGCTCGGCGACGGCTCGAACGCCCGGGGCCGTGGGGTCGACCTTGTGCGTCCTTGCCCGCAGGGCGGGGTGGGGGTAGTCGACGATCAAGAGGGAACCGGGGTCGGCGGCTTCGGAAACTTCGTTGTGGGCGGGATCGGGGCTCATCGGCCGATCGTATGGTCTCCGCGGGCGCGTCCGCCCCCGGGTCGATAAGATCAGCGGCTGGACCGCACCCGAGCGATCCCCTTACGACTTGCCGGAGGGAACGAACCGTTGGCACTATTTGGAAAGAAGAAGAGCGACGCCACCCCGGAGCCCGAGACTCAGCAGCAGGAGGCGGCGCCGAAGTTCTCCCCGGAGAAGGCCCGCCGGTTCTTCGAGCACGCAAAGACCGTGCACGAAGCGACCAACTACGAGTACGCGATGACCTCGTGGCTCAACGGCATGAGGCTCGACCCCTCGGAGATGAACGCCCTGGAGGGCTTCTGGAAGTCGGCGACCACCTTCATCCAGGAGGGCGGGACCAAGCTCAGCCGCGAGACCAAGCGCAGCTTCGCAGAGCGCAAGGACCCGGTGATGAAGTACCTCGGCGCCCTGCTCGACTGGAGCGTGGAACAGCTCAACCCAGCCCTGGCCGTGAAGGCGGCCGAGACGGCCAGCAAGCTCCACGGCGTCGACGGGGCGGACATGGCCGAGCCGACCTACTGGATCGCCGAGCGGGCCTTGCCACTGATCGGGCGTGACAAGAAGCCGCGCAAGGACCTGTGCGTGAAGCTGATGGAGTCGGCGGCGTCGGTGGGGGCGTACGACCTGGCGGTCCGATCGGGCGACATGGGCGTGCGGATCGACCCGACCGACATCGCCTTGGCCACACGCGTCAAGAACATGGCGGCGCAGGCGACGATGTCGTCGGGCGGGTACGACAAGACGGGCGAGGAGGGCGGGTTCCTCGCCAACATCCGCGACGCCTCCAAGCAGCAGCACCTCTCCGACGAGGACCGCCTCGTCAAGACCGAGGACATCAAGGACCGTCTGATCCTGACCGCCGAGCAGGAGTTCAAGGAACGCCCCGACGACCTGCCGACGATCAGCAAGCTCGTCAAGGCGCTGATCGAGCGGGGCCGCCCCGAGGACGAGGTCCGCGCGTACAAGCTGCTGATGAAGGCGTTCGAGGATTCGGGTCAGTTCCGCTTCCGCCAGCAGGCGGGCGACATCCGCCTGCGCCAGGCGAAGCGGAAGCTGGCGGACTACCTCTCAGCCGCGGAGCAGAACCCCGACGACGAGCAGGCCGTCGCCAACGCGAAGAAGGCCCGCCAGAAGTTCCTTGAGATGGAGCTGCAGGAGTACCGCCTCAGAGTCGAGGCGTACCCGACGGATGTGGCGCTGATGTACCAGCTCGGGCGTCTGGAGTTCGAGCTGGGCAACTACGACGAGGCGATCGCCCTTTTCCAGGAGTCCAAGAACGATCCGAAGAACCGCGTGCAGTCGCTGACCCTGCTCGCCCGCTCGTTCCTGGCCAAGAAGTGGCTCGACGAGGCGATCCAGACCTTCCGCGCCGGCATCGAACAGCAGGGCGACAAGCGTTCGGGCCTGGGCATGGAGCTCCGCTACGGGCTCATGGAGGCCCTGGCGATCAAGGCCAGCGAGGAGAAAGACCTCCAAGCCGCGAGCGAGGCGGAGAAGCTCGCCAGCGACATCGCCATCGAGCAGATCGGCTTCCGAGACATCCGCGACCGACGCGAACAGATCAAGAAGCTGGTGGCGGAGTTGAAGTAGGGGTGGGCGCGGGGTTGGCGGAGCGTGTCTCTGAGATCCGCCCTGCGATCCGGCGAGCCCCGAAGGGGCGCAGGAATGTAGCCACGGGTGGAGTCCGACGAAGTCGGACGGAACCCGTGGAAAACGATGGAAAGTACACGCCGCCCTGAAGGGGCGGAGGAATCGGGCGCACCCGTGTTGATCGTCGAAGGGGACCAGACAGAAACAATTCCTTCGCCCCTTCAGGGCGATGCTCTATCTTCAACGATCCCCACGGGTTGCGCCGCGCCTTCGGCTTGCTCCACCCGTGGCTACAACCCATCGCCCCTTCGGGGCGAAGACAATCCTTCAACACCGACAATCCGTGCGCGTTCCTCACATCACTCCAGGCTGGATGTGCAACCATGACCAGCGCCGTCGCCGTCATCCCCGCCCGCCTCGGCTCGACGAGGTTCCCGCGCAAGGTGCTCGCCTCCGAGACCGGCTCGCCGATGGTCCGCCATGTGTGGGAGGCCGCGACCGCCGCCGAGCGGATCGAACGCGTCGTGGTCGCGACCGACGCCCAGGAAGTGGTCGACGCCGTGGAGGCCTTCGGCGCCGAAGCCGTCATGACCTCGCCCGACCACCCCAACGGGACCAGCCGCATCGCCGAGACCGCCTCGAAACTCGGCCTCGACAACGACGCCATCGTCGTCAATGTCCAGGGCGACGAGCCGGAGATCGAGCCCGGCGCGATCGACGCCCTCGTCGGCGCGATCGCCCAGGGCCAGTGCCCCAGCGCCACCGTCGCCGGCCCGTTCGCCCAGGGCGAAGACTTCGCCGATCCCAACAAGGTCAAGGTCGTCCTCAACGGGCGGGGCGAGGCCGTCTACTTCTCGCGATCGGTCATCCCCTTCGCCCGCAGCGGCGAGTACCCCGCCGGGCACGAACCCCTCAAGCACGCCGGCCTCTACGCCTACCGGCGCTGGCTGCTGGACGCCTATCTCGACATGGCCCCGACCGCACTGGAATCCATCGAGCAGCTCGAACAGCTCCGCTTGGTCTACCACGGCGTGCCGATGGCCGTCGCGATCTACCAGACCCGCTCCTCGGGCATCGACACGCCCGAGCAGTACGCTTCGTTCGTCCGGCGATTCAGGTCGAGAGAGGGCTGAACGCGATGGCTGGCTCTGGCGACCGCCCCGTGCTCACACTCGGCCACTCGCCCGACGCCGACGACATGGTGATGTGGTGGCCGCTGGTCGGCATGCGCGACCCCGAAGGGCGTCCCATCGACGGGCCGGAGGGAACGCCCGTCATCGTCTCGGACCGCTTCAGCTTCGAGACCATCCCCGACGATGTGCAGCGTCTCAACCGGCGCGCGATCGAACGGGGCGACCTAGACATCACCGCCATCTCCGCCCACGCCTACCCCTACCTCAATGACCGCTACCGCATCACGCGCAGCGGCGCCTCGATGGGCGAGGGGTACGGGCCCAAGCTCGTCGTGCAGCGCGACAATCCGGCCCAGACGCCCGACGCGCTGTTCGACAGCCGCACGCCGGTCGTGGCCGTCCCCGGCGTGCACACCACGGCGTACCTCACCCTCCGCCTGTTGCTTGGGCGTGACTTCGAAGTCCGCGAGATGCTCTTCTCGGAGATTCCCGGCGCCGTCGCGGAAGGCGAGGTTGACGCGGGCCTGCTGATCCACGAGGCGCAGATCGCCTTCGAGCAACTCGGCCTCAAGCGCCTCATGGACCTCGGCGAGTCTTGGTCGATCGCCCACAACCTTCCCCTCCCCCTCGGCCTGAATGTCCTCAAGCGCGATCTCGACGACCGCTTCGGCACGGGCAGCGCCGACGAGGTCGCCGAACTCCTCGGCCGCTCCGTCCGCCACGCCCGCGAGCACGCCGACGCCTCGAAGCGGTTCCTGCTGCTGCATGCTGACGCCCGCCCCGAGTGGCGCGACGAAGCCCTCGTCGACCGATACCTGGCGATGTATGTCAGCGG
>SLFH01000256.1 GCA_007124345.1 Phycisphaerales bacterium
CCCCCCGCGACCGATCCCGGGGGCGACATGCCCCCCCGTATCGCCCCCGGCCCCCCGGCGCACCTGGCGTGGGGCACTCTGCGGGGCGAGCCCCCGAAGTCGGCCCAGCCGAAAGCCCAAAGAGCCCCGCGGCGTAGCGAGCCCTGAACGCCGCCCACCCCAAAATGGCGAGCGGCCCCACGCCGGGTGCGACGTGGGGCCGGGGGCCATGCAGAAATACCGGGAGTGGGACTCGAACCCACAAGGGCGCTAAGCCCAGGGGTTTTTGAGATATCCGCGCTTTCCGCGATTTGGCCTGAATACTGGCCTTTCGAGCGTCGCCCCTGCCGCTTTTTCCGGAATTCTGGCACAATCTTGTCACAATGGCTGTCACAGCCGACGCCGTTGTGGCGGAGAAATCAGCAGCCCGCCAGATAGCGTAGTCGACCCTCTCGAGCATCCCAAGGTTTTTCTCGCCAGGGCCTTCCGGTTGCACGCGCTGGTCATGAACTCTGTCGTAAGGTAGCCGAAACGATTTGCGTGCCCATGATCATCACGGTACTATGAAGGTAAGCCTGCTGTCTTCAGCCTTTGAGGTTCCCCATGGGCGATTCGTCCCCCCGATTCATCGATCGGATGCTGAGCAGGACGATCGCTGCACTCGCCCTGATGGTCCTCACCGGGTGCTCCGAACGGATTCTTCCGACTGAGCAATCAGACGAACCCAGTCCCACTCCCCTCGAAGCACTGAGAGATCGGCCGCCGAGTCCCCTGGCGGATCGATTCATCGTGGTCTTCGATGACGACATTCTCTCCGTTTCGGCAGCGGCGAGTGCGGTAATCACGGAGCTTGGGGGAGAAGTGCATCACACGTTCCGCTATGCGCTGAAGGGATTTGCTGCAACGCTCCCGTCTGCGGCACTCGAGGCGATCTCTCGACATCCTCACGTGCGGTATATCGAACCCGACTACCCCGTGCGCATGGGCCGAGCGCTCGCCGGGGATTCCGTCGGCGAGCAACTTGATCCGACGTCGTGGGGGCTTGACCGGATCGACCAGCGGGCCCTGCCACTCGACAGTATCTACGGGTATACGGAAACCGGTGCGGGCGTGGAGGTCTACATCGTGGACTCCGGGATCCTGACCTCGCATCAGGACTTCGGGGGCCGGGCCACGGTCGGCTACGATGTTTGGCTCGATCCTCAGGACCCGGACTACGGTCAGGATTGCTACCCTGACTGGAGGGGGCATGGGACGCCGGTTGCCGGACTTGTCGGCGGCAGCGAATTCGGCGTTGCCAAGGAGGTGGACCTTATCTCGGTCCGGGCGACGGCGTGCACAGGCGAGGAGGGAAGTGTTCCGATGGCCTCCGCTCTGATCGATGGAATCGACTGGGTCATCTCCGAGAAGCTGGATTCCCCGTCGCAGCCAATGGTCCTCAATCTTTCGGCAAGTACCGATCCGACGTCCCTCGCCCTCGACGAGGCCGCGGATGCCGCTGTGGGTGAGGGGATCGTGATGGTGGTCTCCGCCGGGAACTCGATGCAAACGCCGGATGCCTGTGACCACTCACCCGGACGGATACCAGAGGTGATCACCGTGGGGAGTGTCGATTCGCTGGGGGTACGGGCCGACAACAGCACCTTGGGCACGTGCGTCGACCTCTGGGCGCCGGGTGTCAATGTGGCTGCGCCCGGGCCCTCCACCACCACCGCCTGGCATCTTGACTCCGGCACCTCATTTGCAGCGCCGCACGTCTCGGGAGCCGCGGCTCGATATCTCGAACTCCACCCCTCAGCGACTCCCGCACAGGTGGCTCAGCACCTCACCGATGTGGCCACCTCGGGAGTCCTTTCAGATCTCGGAAGCGGTTCTCCAAATCTGCTGCTGTTCACGCCGGGGCCCCTCGGCGTCGAGATCGCCGGTCCAGACACGATCCAGACGGGCGTCCCGGAGACCTGGGTCGCGGATCCTCGCGGAGGACTCGGCAACTACACGTACCAGTGGCACAAGCGATACGTCTATCTCCTTGGGCCGGGGAACTGGGATCCCCTCGGAACCGAGGCAGAGCAGGAAAACACCGAACCATTCGACTGGGCGGATTTCGAGCTCCGAGTCACCCTTACATCGGCGGGCGACACCATCCAGACGATCCACTTCGTTCAAGGCAACTGCGGGAACGGCGGTGATCCCTGTCCTCACTCCGGGGGTCCCGGACCGATCGCACAGGGAGGCATGGAACCATGAAAATCCTCGGACTCCTCGCCCGGCTGGTGATTTTTACCGCCGTGCTGGCGCTCGCCGCATGCGAGCAGACACCGATCGAAACCGACGCCTCCTCGGAGAATGAAGTGGAAGGCTGGCTCCTCCACATCGAGTTCAACGGTACATTGACCCCCGGCGAAGAGGTCCTTGCCACCATGTGGATCCAGCTGCACGATTGGGATGAGCGGGTGCTGCCGTGGCTGGATCTTCACCTCGCGAATCCAGAGACGCTTGGAACCATCCTCGGCGAAGTAAAACCGGGACCCGGGGTGGATCCTCAATACCGGATCCACTTTGATCCCGATGCAACGCTGATCATTCACGGCTGGTACCCTCCGGACAGGTGCATCGGGGGCATTTACCCGACGGAGCAATTGGAGAATGATATCCTTTACGGCTCGCGGGGGAGCCTCTGCATTCGACTGATCCGGGTGATAGAGATGCTACCCCTGAACGACGAGGGCTGACTTCGACTTCTCCCGGAGCCTCGGGCCCCACGCCGGGTGCGATGGGGAGCCGGAGGCCTTGCAGAAAATGGCGGGAGTGGAACTTGCTACCGAAGGCTTCGGGAATGCCCGAACGCCACCGCAGAAGAACCCACTCTACTTAAAGTACCGGGAGTGGGACTCGAACCCACAAGGGCTTGCGCCCAGAGGTTTTTGAGATATCTGCGCTTTCCGCGATTTGGCTTGAATACTGGCCTTTCGAGCGTCCTCCCTGCCGATTTTTCCGGAATCCTGGCACAATCTCGTCACAATCGCTGTCACAGCCGACTTCGTTGTGACGGAAAAACCGGCTGCCCACTGCACAGCGTAGTCGATCCTCTCGAGTATCCCAAGCTTTTTCGCAACGGAGGTTTCCGGCCGGGATCGAGGTGTCCAGGGTCCCCGAGGTTCTGACTCCCTGTCCAAGGTCCGGTTGCACCCATCACAACCGCAAAGGCCGGAGCGGTCTGTTGGCTTTACGCGGAGGCAAGTGGCCTTGTAGATTCCAGACATGACAACCACTCCGCTTCAACGAGAGGAGGCTGTTCGCCTTCTAAGAGCTGCCGAGACCGGAATCAGGGAGCTCGGCGTGGGTCGGTTGGCGCTGTTCGGTTCCGTCCTGCGCGGTGAGGCGCGTCCAGACAGCGATGTCGACATCTTGGTCGAATTCCTCCCCGGTGCGAAATCATTCGCTCGATTCCTTGAGCTTTCGGACCTGCTGGAGGACATCCTCGGGCGACCGGTTGAACTGGTCACACCGGAAGCCCTCTCCCCTCTCATAGGCCCTCGGATCCTCTCGGAAGCTGAAGATGTCCTTCGAGCCGCTTGATTATCTGCGGCACATCCAGATCGAAGTCGAGTTCCTTCTGGCATCCAGTTCCGGGAAGACGTTCACGGATTTCGTGACCGACGAGGTCCTGACTCGTGCATTCGTCCGGAGCCTCGAG
>SLFH01000115.1 GCA_007124345.1 Phycisphaerales bacterium
ATCCCGCCGTAGAACGGGTGGTCGCGATCGACGCGCTCGGTCGTGACGCCCGCCTCGCCGGCTGGCGCCTGGGCCTCTTCGGAGAACTGCAGGCCTTTCAGCAGGCGGACCGCCGCATCGATCACCTCGCGGGCGACCCCGTAGTTCGGGTCGTCCGGCTGGAGCTGCGCGAGGGCCGAGACGCAGATCGCGGTGTTGTAGCTGGGCAGGATGCGGTCGTAGATCCCGCCGTCGGCCTGGCTGAAGCGGAGGATGTACTCGACGCCTCGCCGCACGCCGGGGTCGCGCCCGTTGATCTCGGGGTCCAGCAGCATGCCGTTGACGACCAGCCCGGTGATCGCGGGGAGGTTGGGGCCGCTCTCGCGGTGGTTCCAACCGCCGCTGGACTCGTCCTGACGCTCGCGGAGGTACGCGATCGCCCTCTGTGCCATCGCCTCAGCCTGCACGCCGGCCCGCTCGATCTTGGCGAGACGCTCGGCTTCTTGAGCGGCTGCCGGGTCGTCTGGCGTCACGCCCGCGACCCCGAACGGAGCGCAGAGCAGGAAAGACACCATCACAATTGTCTTCAGAGACATGGCTGATCCTACGGGCCAAACACCGAAAGGATGCCGCTGCACCCCACCACCGCCGCCGTCTCGATCCGCATGATGTGGGGCCCGAAGCGGACGACGCCGGCGCCCGCCCGACGGATCTCGTCGAGCTCATCGGGTGTCCACCCGCCTTCTGGCCCCACGAGCAACCGCACCCGCTCGGCCCCCCGAAGCCCCTCCAGCGCGCGCACATCCCCGCCCGAAGCGTCCGCGGCAACAATCCTCAGCCCATCCTCCCCCGCGAGTGCCTCCCGCCATCGCAGCGGCTCATCGATCCGGAGCGTCCAGGCCCGGCCGCACTGTTTCGCCGCTTCCATCGCGACCCGGCGGGCCCGATCGAGCTTGCCCTCCCTGGGCGGCTTTTCCCCCGCCCGGGTGCAGTCGAGCGCCCGCCACGACGCCGCTCCGACCTGCGAGAGCTGGTCGACCATTTCCTCGAATCTCGCCCCCTTCGGCGGGGCGCAGCAGACCTCGATCATGGGCCGGACCGGCTCGTGGGCCTCGGTCCGCTCGACCCGGACGAGCAGCCGCCACGCCCCCTTGGCGACCCGCTCGATGCCCGCGACCTCGCCGATGCCGACCAGCCCCTCGCCCGAGAGGACCTCGACGGGCTCCCCCGGTTCGAGGCGTTTGACCCGGGCGGCGTGCCGGGCCTCCTCCCCCTCGATGGCGACGATCGGGTCGGCCGGATCGGGGCCGGTCCAGCCTGGCAGCGAGAATCGGTGGGCGGGCATGAGGCGATGTATACCCCGCCCGGGCGGGCGAGTCCCCCAGACAGACGGTTTCGAGTTGAAACAGGCATTGTCCGCTCGGGAGTACCGGTCCTGCCAGCGACGCCGGTTCCGGGGGGCGCGTCCGCCGGGCGTCGGACTCCGTTAGCGCCAAGCCCTTGAGTCTTGGGCCCCCGTCGCCGATGATCTCCGTTGGCGATCACGGATGACCCAGGTCCAACAGCACAACATCCAGGATTTGGATGATCTGGCCGCGCAGGTGGAGGAGCTCGTGAGCGAGCTCTCTGAAGCCTGCCAGCAGGTCTCCAAGCGTCTCTCCGACGATGAGCCGGAGGAAGACGCCGCCGAGCCCGAAGATCGGGCTGACGCGCCTTCAGAAGAAGCCGAGGCTTCCGACCCAAGCGTGGCCGGCGCCGACGAGACTCCAGAAGCGGCCTCCGGCCCCGACGCCCGCGAGCCCCACCCGGCCGAACAGGCGATCGACGAGCTGGAGCAGCAGCTGGAAGACCTGATCGACGCGGGCGCTGAGCAAGTCGCCGAAGCCGAAGCGCCCCCGCCCAAAGGCCGGGGCGCAGATCCAGATGCCGCGGCGACGCTCGCGGCGGAGGATCTTAAAGACCTCGACCAGCAGATCGCCGCGCTGACCGACGAACTGCTCGAAGGCGACTTCGTCGACGCCGCGGGCGAGACAGTCGAGACCTCGGCACCGCCCGCGGCTGACAAGCGCGGACCGGAAGCCGAGCCGCAGCCCGCGGCTGCGAAGGCGAAGCAATCTGGCCCGGCCCTGGACGACGAATCGGCCGAGCCCGAAGCGGTCGCAGAGGCGCCTGGCGAGCAGGCAGAAGACGAGAGCGCCGAAGCCGAAACGCCGGCGCCCGCCCCGGCCGGTCCCGCGGCCCAGCGCGAGGTCGCTCGCCCGGCGGCTTCGAAGCCTGCCGCCCGGTCATCCGGCGGCCCGAACCCGCTGTTGGTCGTGATGCTGTCGACGGCGAAGAAGGCCGAAGCGGGCGCGCGCACGCTCGCGGACCTCGCCTCGACACCCCTGAAGAACCGCCCGAAGATCGTGCGCGACACGGTCGGCTGGTTCGGGCTGTGGACGCTCTTCCTTGCGATCTGCGTCTGGGTCACGCTGGCGTTCTTCCGCTCGCCGGATCACCCGCAGGCCGAGGGCGATCCGATGCGCATCCGCATGGCCGAAGAGTCGTCTTCGCCGCCGCCGGCGAACCAGGGGCCCCTCCCGCACCCCGAGGCGGTTCGGGCGGTCACTCCCCGGTAGCATCACCCTATGGCACAACCCATCAAACGCATCGGCGTGCTGACGGGCGGGGGCGACTGCCCCGGCCTGAACGCCGTCATCCGCGCGGTCGTCAAAGACGCGATCTTCCACGGGATCGAGGTCATGGGCATCGAGGACGGCTTCCTCGGCCTGATCCGAAACCGCATCAGGAAGCTCGGCTGGGACGATGTCTCCAACATCCTCACCCAGGGCGGCACGATCCTCGGCTCTTCGAACAAGGCCAATCCAAAGCACTTCTATGTCGGAAAAGACGAGAACGGCGAGCCCCGCTTCGAGGATGTCTCCGCCCGCTGTATGGAGCACTACAAGGAGCACAGGCTCGACGCCCTTGTCGTGATCGGGGGCGACGGCACGATGTCCGCCGCCGCCGAGTTCGTCGAGCAGGGCGTCAACTGCATCGGCGTGCCCAAGACCATCGACAACGACCTGGTGGGCACGGACCTGACCTTCGGCTTCCAGACGGCGGTGCAGATCGCCACCGACGCGCTGGACCGCGTGCACACGACCGCCGCGAGCCACCATCGCGCGATGGTCGTCGAGGTGATGGGGCGCAACGCGGGGTGGATCGCCCTGCACGCGGGCGTCGCATCGGGCTCGGATGTCATCCTCGTGCCCGAGATCGAGTTCGACATCGACCGCGTCTGCAAGGTCTGCGAAGACCGAGGACGCAAGGGAAAGAGCTTCACTATCGTCTGCTGCAGCGAGGGCGCAAAGCCCAAGGGCGGCAAGCAGGTCATCGAACGCACCGACCCGACCAGCCCCGACCCGATCCGCTACGGCGGGATCAGCAAGCTCGTCGCCGACGAGATCGAGAAGCAGACCGGCATCGAGTCGCGCTATGTCGTGCTCGGCCATGTGCAGCGAGGAGGGACGCCCGTCGCGGCCGACCGCATCCTCGCGACGATCTTCGGCGACCACGCGATGGAACTGCTCAAGGACGGCAAGCTCAACCGGCTCGTCGCCTGGCAGGACGAGGGGCTGACCGATGTGCCGCTGATGGAGAGCGCCGGGAGGCAGCGGACGATCCCCGAAGGCCACCACCTGATCGCCG
>SLFH01000101.1 GCA_007124345.1 Phycisphaerales bacterium
GCGGGCGGCGGTCCGGAGGCGTAGAGTGCCCGCCTTGACAGGCAGCAGCCCAGAACAACAGACCGAGGGTTCTCGACGAGCCCCGGCGTCTTCCGCCGTCGCGACGCCGACGGTCGGTGTCTGCATCGTGACCTGGAACCGCGCGTCGGATGTGGACCGGGTGCTCGACGCCCTAAGCCGCCAGCGGTTTCCGACCGAGTACCTGCACATCTTCGTGATCGACAACGCCTCGTCCGACGGCACCGAGGACCTCCTGACAGAACGCTGGAGCCCCGACCGCATCGTCGACAACCCGACCGAGCGGGCCGAGGCCCCGGCCTTCAGCGTCCGTGAGCGCGAGGAGGGCGGGCCGAACCGCGGCGGGTTCGGGTCGCTCACCATCGTGCGCAACACGGCGAACCTCGGGGGCTGCGGGGGGTTCAACACCGGGTTTCGGGCCGTCGAGGCGTTCATGGATGGCGAGGCTTCGGAGGCGAGGCCGGACTTCGTCTGGCTCGTCGACGACGACATCGACCTGCCGCCCGACGCCCTGGAGCACCTCGTCGGCGCCGCGACGGCCGACCCGGCGGTCGGGCTGGTCGGCTCGCGGACGGTGGATCTGGGCGACCGCGAGCGGACGATCGAGTCGACGATCTACTTCAACCCGACCGAAGGCGTGATGGCCGACGAGCCCGAGCCCGGCCACCCCAGGCGCGAAGCGCACGAGGCGTGGGCCGAGACGGTGGGGGGGCCCAAGGGGGGCGAGGGGTACACGGGCCTGCGCGAGGTGGATGTCGTTAGCGCCTGCTCGCTGCTCGCCCGCTGGAGCGCCGTGCGCGAGGTAGGGTACTGGGACACGCGCTTTTTCATCTACTGCGACGACGCGGACTGGTGCCTGCGCTTCGCCAACGCGGGCAAGCGCGTCGTGCTCAACCTCGACGCGGTCGTCTACCACACCCCCTGGCACCACAAGCTCACGCCCGCGAGGCTCTATTACGCCAAACGCAACCTCCTCTGGATGATCGAGAACAACTTCCCGCCAGCCGAGAGCGAGCGGATGTGGCGCCATCACGGCGTGCGCATGCTCAAGGAGGCGGCCCGGGCCGTGCTCCGGCGCAGGCTCGTCCACGCCGAGATCGTTCGGCGCAGCGTCGCCGACGCGATGGCCGGGCGCGGGGGCAAGCTCGACATGCAGATCCCGGGCGCCGAGCCCTTGGCCGATGCGCTGAAGAAGGCCGGAGCGGACAGGCCCGGGGCGAGTGTCGTGCTCTGCTGCCCAAACCGGAAGGCGCTGGAAGCGGCGGCGGCGCTCCGGGAATCGGCAAAGGACGCGGGGATCTCGCCCCGCTGGATCGAGCTGGTGCACAACCGTGTGCCGGATGCGCACGAGGACGCGGGTGGGGATGTTCAGCGCGTCGCGTACTCGGAGAACAAGCGGTCGAGGATCAGACGACAGCTCCCGCTGCTCTTCAAGCGCCCCGTCGCGTGCGTGGTCTTCGACCACGAGAACGATTTCCCGCTCACCCCCGCCTCAAGGGCAGTGCACATCGACACATCGAAGCCGGACGCGGCGGTGGTCGAGGATCAGCCGCTGGGCGCGAGGATCGCGTGCATGGCGAGGATCGCGCGCACGATGCTGAAGCTGCGTCGCTCGCCCCGAGGCCCGAGCGGGCAGGGGTCGCGAGCATGAGCCGCGCCGGATCCAAAGAGGCCAAGCCCTACGACCCGCCACCGGGCTGGGCGGTCACCGACCGCCCGATGACGATCGCCTTCATCGGCTGGGCGAGGCTGGGGCTGCAGGGTAAGGAGGGCAGCGGGTACAACCTCTCCGCGTCGGACCTCGCCTCGGGCCTGGCGCTCTCGGGCCACCGCGTCGTCTACCTGCGGTCCGGCTTTGAGTACTCATTCAGGCCGAGGCCGTTCATCAGGAAGTTCGAGACCTGGCGCGGCATCGACTGCTACCACCTCTTCAACAGCCCGAACCTCGCCCCCGCGCTCTTCAACTTCAAGAACATGGACCAGGAGCGGTCCTGCCCCAAGCAGATCAGTCTCGTCCTCCGCTGGCTCGACGAGCAGAACGCCCAGAGCGTGCACATCCACTCGCTGGAGGGGTTCAGCATCGACCTCGTCGGCGCGATCCGGCGCACCGGCCGGCCGGTGGTTATCACAACGCACAACTACTGGCCCGTCTGCCCCCAGGTCGACCTGCTCTACAACGAGACGCATGTCTGCACCGACTATCAGGGCGGCAAGCGCTGCGAGAGCTGCTTCGACCCCGCGCCCCCGTTCAACGCCAAGATGCGCCGACGCATCGAGCAGACGGCGTTGCGCCGACTCGGTGCGCCGGCCGCGAATCTCGTCCGGGCGCTGATGACCACGCGCGTCAAGCTCAAGAGGGGCGAGCTCAGGGCCAACGGCTTGGAACCCGATGACGCCCCGCCCGACGACGAACTCGCCCTCGGCTTCGATGTCCAAGGCGATCGATCCCACGACGGCACACTCGGCCGACGCTACGACATCGATCCGGAAGAGCTCCCCCCAGAGCTCGGCCGCTCGCCCATCGATCAGAACGAACGCTTCCTCGGCGCCACGCACCATCTGACGGTGCTGAACGACTACGGCAAGCGCCGTGTCGAGGGCGTCGAGATGCTCAACGAGGCTTCGCTTGTCACGCCGCCCAGCGGGTTCATGTGCCGCGTGTACGAGTCGATGGGCGTCAGGCCCGAGCGGCTGCGCCAGGTCCGCCTCGGTCAGCCGCACTTCGACGCGATGAACCGGCGGACGCGCCGCTGGCCCTACTACAAGGTGCGTCCGTGGGACCCCGAGAGCGCGCGTCGTCCGTTGCGTTTGGCGTTCTTTGGCACCGTGCGCCACAACAAAGGGCTGGATGTGCTCGTGCGGGCGATTCCGCTTCTGGAACCCGACATCCGGCGAAGGTGCCAGTTCCTGATCCGTGCCGCGGGCCCCGACGCGATCCACCGCAAAAGGCTCGCGTCCTACCCCGAGGTCTCGTTCCTCGGCGGGTACGACACCGACCAGTTGCTGGCGGCGACGGGCGAGTTCGATGTGGGGATCCTGCCCTTCGTCTGGTTCGAGAACTCGCCCCTGGTGCTCTTGGAGTTTCTGCACGCGGGCAAGTTCGTGATCTCGTCGCGCCTCGGCGGGCCGCCCGAGTGGGTCGTCGAGCCCGGCTCAGAGGGGGCGGAGGCCAACGGAGGTCTGGGCAACGGGCTGCTCTTTCCGGGGGGCGACCCCGAGGCGCTCGCCGAGCGGATCCGACGCGTCGCGACCGGCGAGGTCACGCTCCCCAGCCCGGCGGAGGTCCACGCCGTTTCCAAGCTCCACAGCTACCCCGACCATGTCCGCGAGGTCGAGTCGATCCACCGCGAGTTCCTTGAGGGGTCGGGCGCCGAAAAGGGTGCGGCAGAGCGTGCCGACCAGAGGGGGCATCCGGGCGGAGTTTCTGGCGGCCCTCGAACGCCGCCCGATCACATGCCAAGGCCCGTTGCCCGATAACACACCGTCAGCGATCGCCGATCCTGCGCATCGGCCGAAAGCCCGCCAGAGGGCTTGCGTCGAGTCCGGTTGTGCCGATATCAACGGTTGTACTGAAACCCGGGGCTCGCCCGGCGGTTGACCCGTTTGTCCGCCCGGCGTGCCGAGTTGCGCGATCGTCGACGGCCCATTGCGGGCCGGCCGGCGCGGCAGAAAACAACCTGCAGAGGTGCTTTTCATGTTCCGTGTTGTTCGTCTCCTGCTTGTGCTCGTCGCCGCGGTCGCCTGTGCGACGCCCGGCCTCGCCTCCGAGCCCTTCCGAATCGACTACCACCAGCAACCCTCGATCAGCCCCGATGGCGATCTGATCGTCTTCTCCTGGTCGGGCGACCTCTGGGCCGTCAAAGCCGACGGCGGCGCCGCCACACGCCTGACCACCCACGCCTCGCACGAGGGACGCAGCGCTTTCAGCCCCTGCGGCAACATGCTCGCCTTCGAGTCCGACCGCGAGGGCACGCGCAACCTCTTCGTCATGCCCCTGATCCGCAAGGACACCGGCGTCGTCGGAGGCCAGACTAGGCGCGTCACCCGCGTCAACCAGTTCTTCAACCTCGGCAGCTTCTCCGCCTGCGGCGAGTACCTCTACTTCTCGTCGATGATCGACCGCGCCGTCGACCGCCAGCCCCGCATGTACAAGGTCCCGGTCAACGGCGGCGCCATCCAGCGCCTCACCGACGCCTTCGGCCAGATGCCCACCGCGGCGCCCGACGGCGAGCACATCCTCTTCTCCAAGGGACGCTACCAGTGGGACCGCCCGATCTATCGAGGCAGCGGATCGATGAACATCTTCTCGTTCCACACGCCCACCGGCGAGTTCAAGCGTTACACAGAGTTCGACGGCAACGACTTCGACGCGATCATGACCGAGGACGGCTCGGTCGTCTTCGTCTCCTCCCGCGACGGCCAGAACAACCTCTGGAGACTCGACGCCGGCGCCACCGACGCCGACCGGCGCAGGCTCCACCAACTCACACGCTTTGCGCCTTCTGAAGAAGAAGTCACGATCGCGCACGGCGTGCGACACTTCTCCGCCTCGCCCAACGGAAAGCACGGCGTCTTCCTCGTCTGGGACACCCTCTACACCATCGACCTCTCCGACCGCAGGGCCCGCCCCAAGGCCATCGAGGTCTTCGCCTCCCCCGACTTTGACGGCCTGGAAATCAGGCCCATGAACATCAGTTCCAACGCTTCAGACGCGGTTATGAGCCCCGACGGCAAGACCATGGCCGTCGTCACCCGGGGCGAGATCTTCGTCCGCCCGACCGCCGACGGTCGCAACACGCGGCGCGTCACCAACACCGCCGCACGCGAGGAAGACCTCGCCTGGTCGCCCTGCGGCACCTACCTCTACTTCTCCGCCGACGAGAAGGGCGTCCGCAGCATCCACCGCGCTTCGGTTTCGCTCGCCCAGATCGATCTGGAAGAGGGTCTCGCCCCCGTTGAGCCTGAGCAGCGCAACGGCGGCGAGGTCGACCCGGTCGCCGGCGAGTGGGCCTGCACCGCCAAGGGGCCCCAGCCCCTCCCCGAGGGCGGTGTCCCGTTCACCATGTTCGTCGAGCGCGACGGCGACAGCTACAAGATCCGCCTGAGCGCCTACGGCCTGCTGGAAGCCTCCGCGACCGATGTCTCGGTCTCCGACGGCTCGATGACCTTCACCGTGACCTTCGACGGGCGCTCGGCCTCGTTCGACCTCAAGGTCGACGGCGAGACCCTCTCGGGCACCGCGACCGCCGAGGGCGTCACCGCCGACATCACAGGCTCACGCACCACGCGCGCCGAGCCCGCCAAGGACGAGGAAAAGAAAGAAGAGAAGAAAGAAGAGAAGAAGGACGACAAGCCCTCCCCCGGCGACCGCTGGGAGTCGGCCCTCCGCTTCGACATCGAGCCGCTCATCCACACCGGCGAGCATGTCTTCAAGCCCATGCCCGCCCCCGACGGCCGGCGCATGCTCTACCTCCGCGAACGGGGCGACCTGATCCTCCGCGACCTGGCCACCGGCGAGGACCGCGTGATCTTCGAGTGGTGGAGCGAGCCCGATGTGCAGTGGCTCGGCAACAGCCGCCAGATCGTCTTCAGCCGCTCCAACCTCAACTTCGGCTCCGACATCTTCCTGCTCGACCTCGACGACCCCGACCAGCGCGAGATCAACCTCAGCCGCCACCCCGACATCGACACGATGCCGCGGGTCTCGGCCGACGGCAAGGTCGTCGCCTGGCGCAGCGACCGGCGCAACAGTACCTTCAGCTACGACATCTGGACCGTCTTCCTCGACAAGTCGCTCGAAGAGATGCCCGACTACGAGATGGACGCGTACTTCACCCGCGCGGCGCAGCAGGCCCGCAGGGCCAACCCGATCTCGCCGCCCGACTTCTCAGACGCAGGCGAGTACGAGCCCCAGGACGCCTACGAGCTCGACGCCGAGGACGCGTGGCTCCGCCTGCGTCGCCTGACCTCCGGCGGCAGCAACGCCAACGATGTCGCAGTCACCCCCGCTGGCGACCGCATCCTCTTCACCGCACGCATCGGCAGCGACTACAACTTCTGGTCGGTCAACCCCAGGGGCGGAGCCAGGCGCACCGTCCACTCCGGCGGCGTCAGCAATGTCTCGATGAACCTCAAGGGCGACACCGTCACCTACACAGTCGGCGGCGTCGCACGCTCGGCCAATGTCACCGGAGGCGGCGCGAAGACCTACTCGATCGACGCCCGCATCATCGTCGATGTCGTCGCCGAGCAGACCCAGAAGTTCTACGAGGCCGTCACCACCATCGGGCGCGTCTTCTACCACCCGACCCTCAAGGGCCTCGACTGGGAAGGCAAGACCGAACGCTACCTCCAGCTCGCCCAGGCCACGCGCACCAGCGCCGACTTCAACTCCGTCGTCAACATGATGTTCGGCGAGCTCGACGGCTCGCACCTGGGCATCTCCGGCGGCGAGAGCTACAGCTCCCCATCGATCCTCACCGGCTTCCTCGGCGTCTTCACGGAGCCCGTCGAGGGCGGCCACAAGGTCACCCATGTCATTCCCCGCTCGCCCGCAGACACCGAGCGCACCCGCCTGCACGAGGGCGAGGTCATCGTCGCTGTCAACGAGCACAACTTCGGCGACGGGATCCCCGACATGTGCCTCATGGCCGCGCTGGAGGGCACCTCCGGGCGTGAGACGCTCCTAGAGACCCGTACCACCGAAGGACGCACACGCTTCGTCCTCATCACCCCGATGAGCTCCGGCCAGTATTCGAACCTCCTCTACGAGAACGAGGTCCTCGACCGCCGACAGTTCGTCGAGGAACGCTCGGGCGGACGCATCGGCTACCTCCACATCCAGGGCATGAACCAGCCCTCGCTCCAGACCTTCATCCACGACCTCTTCGTCGCCGCCGACGGCAAGGAGGGCCTGCTCATCGATGTCCGCGACAACGGCGGCGGCTCCACCACCGACTACCTCATGGCCTCCCTCACCGCCCCGGCCCACGCCTACACAGTCCCGCGCGGCACCAACCCCGACCTCGTCCAGCCCGACCACTACCCACGCGACCGTCGCTACATCTACCCCTACCAGCGCCCCATCTCCGTCCTCATCAACAGCTACTCGTTCTCCAACGCCGAGATCTTCGCCCACGCCGTCAAGACCACCGGTCGCGGCAAGCTCGTCGGCGAGGCGACCTACGGCGGCGTCATCTCGACCGGTGCCTTTACCCTGATCGACGGCAGTCGCGTCCGGCGTCCCGGCCGCGGCTGGTACCTCCCCGACGGGACCGACATGGAGAACAACGGCGCCGAGCCGGACATCTTCGTCCTGCAGAAGCCCGAGATGGAGGCCAAGGGCCGCGACCTGCAGCTCGAAGCCGCCATCGACGAGATCCTCGAGCGGATCGACGCCTCCGACGACCCGCTCTGGCGCTACGGGCCGATCAACGGACGCTGATCTTCCCGGGCCCCTGGCCCTCGCCTGAGACCGCATCGGGCGGGCGGAGTTCTACACTCCGCCCGCCCATGTTTTTTCCCGCCTCCGCCTGGCTGCACGATCTCGACCCGTTCCTCTGGCGACTCACCGAGGACTTCGGTGTCCGCTGGTACGGGCTGAGCTATGTCGCCGGCTTCGTGATCGCCTGGGCGATCATCCGCTGGCTGGCGGGCCGGGGGGCCGTCGCGATCCCGAAAGAGCGGGCGGCCGACGCCGTGCTCATGCTCGCCCTCTGCGCCATCGTGGGGGGGAGGCTCGGGTACGCCCTGCTCTACCAGCCCGCGCTCTTGATCTCCTTCGAGAAGTCCTTTCCCTGGTGGTCGATGGTCATGATCAACAAGGGGGGCATGGCCAGCCACGGGGGGATGGCCGGCGTCATGGTCGCCTGCTTCTGGATCAGCCGCGGCTTCAAGGACGAGACCGGCCGACGCGTCGGCGCCTGCCCGCCCCTGCACATCGCCGATGTCGCCGTGATGGTCGCCCCGTTCGGCATCTTCCTCGGGCGCCTCGCCAACTTCGTCAACGGCGAGCTGCTCGGGCGCGTCGTCGCCCCCTACGGCGAGCCGGGGCCCCGCTGGGGCGTCAAGTTCCCGCAGGAAGCACTCGAACGCTTCGGCGAGCTCTCTGAGCAGCAGCAGCACCTGCTCATCGGGTTCGTCAACCGCGCTGAGTTCGCGACGGATGTCATGCAAGCCGCCGACCCCGACCGCGCCTTCGCCTCCCGGTTCCGCGAGCTGCTTTCGCGCATCCAGCAGGGCGACGCGGCCCTTGCCCGCGAGCTCGAACCCATCATCAACACCCGCGCGCCCTCGCAGCTCCTGCAGGCGCTCGCCGAGGGGTTGATCGCCGGTCTGGTCGTCTGGTTCATCGCGCGCGTGCCGCGAAAGCCCGGCGTCGTCGGGTGCTGGTTCCTGATGGTGTACGGCGTCGGACGCGTGCTGACCGAATTCGTCCGCCTGCCCGACGCTCATTTGACGACGCAGCACATCCTCGGCTTAAGCAGAGGTCAGTGGCTCAGCGTGCTGATGGTGATTCTCGGCGCCGTGCTCGCGTTCGTGCTCTCAAAGCGAGGCGAGCCGATGGGCGGGTGGCTCAAGCCGGCAAGTCCCGCCGCCCGTTGATCCGCTCCCGCCTCCGGTCGACAACGAACAGCACGCCGACGATCACGACGCCAACCGCCGCGGGCCAGGCCACGCTCAGCCAGAACGCCCCCGCGGTCCCGGCTCTCGACGCCTCGTCCAGCACGATCGACCCCGGCAGACGCAGCGCCCCGAGCATGACCCCCGTCAGCACCGCCATCGTCAGGTCGTGCGCCCGATCCAGCAGCATCGAGACGGCGCGGCTGAACGCGTAGATCCCCACGCCGATCCCGACGAGGAAGACCCCGAAGAAGGTCGCGTCGGCGACCAGCCCCCGGGCCGTCAGCTCGGTGATCGGCCCTTGGCTCCGCCCGAGCAGCGCCAGCGTCTCGCCGATCAGCGCGTGCAGCGAGCCGAACACCGCGTGGTACTGCCCGAGGAACAGCAGCAGGAACGACCCGCTCAGCCCGGGCAGAATCATCGCGCTGATCGCGATCGCCCCGCACACAAACACATACAGGTACCCCGAGCGACGCTCGCCCAGCACCACCGCCGGGGGCATCGCCTTGATCCATGCCTCGAAGGTTTCCTTGTCGCGGAAGACGACCACGCCCGCGGGGTCGGCGTCCAGCACCGATCTCGGGTCGTACACGACCGGCTGGAGCGAGAGCCCCCGTTCGGTCGCGATCGCCGCCGCAGTGCGCACGACTTCGTCGAGGTCGCCCGGGTGGCGCAGTCTGCCCGGATAGACCGCGACGGTCGCGTTGTCGGCCACGGCCCGTTCTTCCAGGTGCAGCCCCGTCTGCTGGAGTCCGACGATGAGCCACGCGCCGACAACGCCGGCGAGGATCCCCACCCCGTGGCGCACGCCGAAGGACTTCATCTTCGCCAGCGGGATCGCGGCCGAGGCGAGGATGAGCCCGAAGAAGAATGCGTACATCGGTCCGGGCTGGTCGTCCATCAGCGTCGTGATGACCTTGCTCATCGTCACGATCGCGATGCCGATGCCCAGCGCGATCGGGATCAGCGTCCCCCAGTGAAACGCCAGCACGCCCGCGATCGCCTCGCGCACCTTCCCCCGCGCCAAGAGCCCCAGCGGCTTGACCGAGACCGACGCCAGCGCGTTGATGAACCGCTCGTAGATCCCCGTAATAAAGGCGATCGTGCCGCCCGAAACCCCGGGCACGACATCGGCCATCCCCATCGCAAACCCGCGCACGAACACGCCCAGCGCGTCCAGCGGCCGGAGACGCCCGGGGCGCGTGGTGGGGTGCTCGTTTGCGGGCTCTGCCGGTGGTTGTGTCAACGCCTACTCCTGCCGGCCTCGGAGCCGGTCCCTATCCTGCTGGCCGATGCAGGCCGCGGCCGGGCGGGAGCGTATCCGATCCGGGTCGTGCGGAACCTACATCGTCCGGGCCCGGCCCGGTCCTGACGGAGGCTTTCGATGACAGTGCTGGTGACCGGAGGGGCGGGCTTCATCGGGAGTCACGCCGTGCAGCGACTGCTGGCCGAGGGCCGCAAGGTCGTCGCGATCGACAACCTGTTCCGGGGGCATCGCAAGCCGATGGAATTGCTGGCCGAGGGCCACACCGGCCGGCTGCTGTTCGAGCAGTGCGACATCGCCGACTCGGGCCGGATCGCCGAGCTGCTGGTCGAGCACGCGGTCGATACCGTCATGCACTTTGCCGCCAAGGCGTACGTCGGCGAGTCCGTCGACGACCCGATCGACTACTACGAGAACAACACCGCAGGCTCGATCTCGCTGCTGAAGGCGTGCGACGCGTCGGGGGTCGAGCGGTTCGTGTTCAGCAGCACCGCCGCGACCTACGGCGAGCCACCCGATCACATGGTCCCCATCCCCGAGGACTGCCCGAAAGAGCCGATCAATCCCTACGGCTACTCCAAGCTCGTCTTCGAGCGTGTGCTTGAAGACTGGGCCCACGCCCGCAAGCAGGCGGGGCGACCGATCGCGTTCGCGGCGCTGCGCTACTTCAATGTCGCAGGCTCAGATCGCACCGGCCTGCTCGGCGAGGACCACACGCCCGAGACGCACCTCATCCCTGTCATCCTCCAGGCGGCGATGGGCACGCGATCGCACATCGCGATCTTCGGCACCGACTACCCCACGCCCGACGGCACATGCCAGCGCGACTATGTGCATGTCGAGGACCTCATCGACGCCCATGTCCGCGTGATGGAGGCCCTCAAGCCCGGCGACGACCGGCGCTACAACATCGGGATCGGGCGGCCGTACTCCGTCCGCGAGGTGGTCGACGCGGCCAAACGGGTGACAGGGGTCGACTTTGAGGTCCGCGAAGCCGATCGGAGGCCCGGCGATCCTGCCCGTCTGTACGCGGATCCCTCAAGGATTCAGAGCGAACTGGGGTGGGAGGCGCAGGTGACCGATCTGGACGAGATCATCGCCTCGGCCTGGAACTGGATGCGCAAGCACCCCAAGGGCTACTCGTCGTAGCCAAACAGCCAGCGCGAAAGTCCCCGAGCCCGCGCGAAAGTCAGAAAACAGTGCGAAACGCACGCGACAACACGAGGGGGGCCGGCCCATGCTGATGGCCGTCAGCCCCTACCACCTGACTACGCGCGAAGCGCCGGCGATGGCTGCGCTCCTGCTGGCCGAACGCGTCGTCACCATGATGCCCACCCCCAGCGCACACCAGCGCGAGGAGGATGTCCGCCGCGCGACCGAGCTCGCCCCGGGCTACCTCGCCTTCATGGAGTCGTGGAGCTGGTCGATGCCCCTCTGGAAAGCGGGCGTCATCGCGCCGGTGCTCGCGGGCGACGACCCGGCGGGCGATGTCCGCCACGCCCTCGAACGCATCACCGCCGACGA
Organism: Phycisphaerales bacterium; assembly: GCA_007124345.1. Classification (GTDB taxonomy): domain Bacteria; phylum Planctomycetota; class Phycisphaerae; order Phycisphaerales; family UBA1924; genus SLFH01. The sequence continues at coordinate 11,429 of SLFH01000101.1, forward strand.
CCGCTACGCCGAGCTCCGCCCCTTCATGCGCCCCGAGCTCTTCGACGGCGACGAACGCTCGCTGGATGTCATCTCGTCCGATGTCCTCAAGGGCGGGCCGGACCCGGCCATCAGCGTCCCCGTCGCGGCGGGCATCGACGCCTTCGCTTCGCGCTACGGCGTCTGCGTCGCGCGCGCCACGCCCACCTCGATCGCCCAGCGCGCCGAAGAACAAATGGGCGAGCGCCTCTTTGCGATGTGCCTCCCGGTCGTCATCCAGGCCGAGGCCGAGCGCCTGCTCGACGCCCGCCGTCGTCTGGCGCCCGAGCTCGCCGACCTGCACAGCGCCCTGCGCGCGGTGCTCGACGAGCCCGACGACACATCCCGCGCCGACCTCGCCGAGGCGGGCCGACGCTACAGCGAGGCCTTCAAGATCGAGCACGACGCGATCTGCACCAACGACGACCCCGACGACATCCGCGTCGTCACCGCCCACGCCACACTCACGGCGATCCGCCTCCCCTCCGACGCGGTGCTCAAGTCCAGCGCCGCCGCGGCAAGAGCCGTCGGCACCGCCCGGCGCAGAACCGCCTCGCGGGCCGCGACCCTCCCCGCCCGCCTGCCCGAGGCCCCGGGCGGCGTCACGACCCTGCTCATCAAGCCGCTGGGACGCTGAACGCGCAGCGGATCTGAGCGCCCCCGGCGCGGGGCCCCTCGCGCGCGGCGCGTACGCTGCGGTATGGCAGCACACAAAGACACAGGCGCACAGCCCGACCGCCCCGCCAACCGCCTCGCCGAGGCCTCCAGCCCCTACCTCCTCCAGCACGCGCACAACCCCGTCGACTGGCGACAGTGGGGGCCCGAGGCGTTCGAGGAGGCCAGGCGCCGCGATGTGCCCATCCTCCTCTCCATCGGCTACTCGACCTGCTACTGGTGCCATGTCATGGAGCGCGAGTCCTTCGAGAACGAGGACATCGGCCGCGACATGTCCGAAAAGTTCGTCTGCATCAAGCTCGACCGCGAAGAGCGTCCCGATGTCGACGATGTGTACATGGCCGCCACGCTCCTGCTCCACGGCTCGGGCGGATGGCCCATGACCGTCTTCCTCGAACCCGAGCAGCTCCGCCCCTTCTGGTGCGGCACCTACTTTCCCCCCGAGCCCCGCGGCAGCGTCCCCGGCCTGCCCCAGGTCCTCGAAGGCATGCGCGAGGCGTGGGACAAACAGCGCGACAAGGTCATCAGCCACGCCGAGGAAATCGCAAACGCAGTCCGCGAGCACCTCGGCGTCTCGCCAAAGACCGCGACGCTCGGCAGCCGCCAGGTCGCCGACGCGGCGGGCGTCCTCCTCCGCTCGTTCGACCGTACGCACGGGGGCTTCGGCGGCGCGCCCAAGTTCCCACAGGGCCCGAACCTGCGCTTCCTCGCCGAGGTCGTCGGCGTCGCCGGCGACGACGCGACCGGCCGCGCCATCGACCACGCCCTGCGCTTCACCCTCGACAAGATCTGCGCCGGGGGCGTGTTCGATCAGGTCGGCGGCGGCCTGCACCGCTACGCCGTCGACGGACACTGGACCGTCCCGCACTTCGAGAAGATGCTCTACGACAACGCGCAGCTCCTCGATGTGCTGGCGGCCTCGGCCCATGCGAACAGCGACAATTACCACGACTCGGCCGCCAACGCGATCATCGACTTCGTCCTTCGCGAGATGACCGGCCCCGAGGGCGGCTTCTTTTCAGCCCAGGACGCCGAGGTCGACGGGCGCGAGGGCCTGAACTACATCTGGACCGCCAAAGAGATCGACGCGGCACTCGGCGAAGACGACGCCTCGTTCGCCAAGCGCGTCTTCGGCGTCGACA
>SLFH01000040.1 GCA_007124345.1 Phycisphaerales bacterium
TTGGTCAGAAGTCGACGAACGGGTCGAGCGCTGAGCCCGATGGCCCGTCAAGGCCGTACGAGCTTTCTTGCGACCCTGCTTTCGCTCTTCTGCGCGCTCGTGAGCGCCGGCGGCTGCGGGCGTGACGACGGCAAGACAGAGCTTGAGCTCTGGACGCTCGCCCTCCGCCCCGCCTTTAACGAGTACATGGCCGAACGCATCGAGGCGTTCGAGCGCGAGCACCCGGGCGTCCGAGTCCGCTGGGTCGACCTGCCCTTCGAGGCGGTCGACCGCAAGCTGATCGCGACGGCCGCGGCCGGGCGCGCCCCCGATGTCGTGAACATGAGCGACCGGAGCTTCGCCCGCTTCGCCGCGGCGGGGGCATTCGCGGACCTGGAAGGCCTGCTCCCCGGCGACCCGGCGGAGGTGTACCTGGAAGGGGCGCTGCGGATCGGACGCATCGAGGGCCGCCTGCTCGCGCTGCCTTGGTACCTCACGACCCAGACGCTCCTGATCAACACCGACCTGCTCGCCCGGGGCGGGCTCACGCCCGAGACCGTGGGCGAAGACTGGGCGACACTCCGCCAGCAGGCCGGACCGTTCCGCGAGGCGACGGGCCGTTTCCTCTTTTCGATCCCCCTCGGCCACGAGTCGGACATGGCGATGATGATCCTGCAGGAGGGCCTGCCGCTTTTCAAAGAGGGCGAGGGCGGGCGGCTCGAACCGGGCCTGACCGACCCGAGGGTCGTCGCCTTCGTCTCCGAATGGATCGACGCCTTCCGCAGGGGCGATCTGCCCAGTCAATCCGCGACCGACGGGCACGCCCACCTGATCGAGATGTTCCAGACCGGGCGCCTCGCGGCGATCAACACCGGCGCGAACTTCTTGGGGCGCATCCAGACCGAAGCGCCGAGCGTCTTCGGCGTCACCGAGGTCAGGCCCGCGGTCACCGGCTCGCTCGGGCGCGCCCACATCGCGACAATGGTCGTTAGCGTGACCAGAGCCTCAAGCCATCCCGAACTCGCGGCGGCCCTCGCCTGGCACCTGACCGGGCCCGAGAGCCAGCTCGAACTCTGCCGCAAGGCCACGGTGCTGCCCAGCACGCCGGCTGTGCTCGACGACCCGCTCTTCGACCCGCCTACCGACACCGAAGGTGCGCAGGCCCGGATCGCGCTCGCACGCTCGCTTGCTGCTGAAGAACTCCGCCACGCCGTGGCGTTCACGCCCTCGCTGGAGACCTGGCCCGACCTCCGGCGCACGCTCGAGGACCAGATCCGGCGGGCGCTGCTCGACAATGTGCCCGTCGAAGAGGCTCTGGCGAGGGCCGACCAGCGATGGAGGACGATCCTGCGCGACGCGGACGAGAAGCGCCTCCGCGAGGGCTCACGCCCCGCGCCGCTCGACGCCGTGCCCGCGCCGGGTCCTCGCGAAGCGTTGTCATCGGATCGCCGCGCCGGCGTGAACGCCGGAGGTGGACGATGAGCGCAACGGGCGGTCCGACGGCCGACGCACTGGCGGGCGCATCGGCGCGTGGCCGGTTCTCGCTCCGCCCGGGCTCGCTGACGCCCTACCTCTTCATGCTGCCTGCCCTCGCGGTGCTGGGCGTCTTCTTCGTCGGCGCGTTTGTGCAGGTGGTCTACTACTCGTTCACCACCTACACCGCCTTCTCGCCCCCGGAGTTTGTCGGGCTGGACAACTACCGGCGCGTGCTGGAAGACGAACGCTTCTGGTGGTGCCTGCTCAACAGCTTCATCTACCTGCTCGTGACGCCCGCGCTGATCCTCATCAGCCTCGCCGCGGCCCTGATCGTCCGCCACAGCATCCGCACCGGGCGCTGGCTCCGCCTGCTGTTCTTCCTGCCGGTCGTCACGCCGACGATCGTCGCGGCCGTCGCGTGGCGCCTGCTCTTTGAAGATCAGGGACTGATCAACAGCATCATCGCCCTTGCCGGCCTTGACCCGATCGGCTGGCTGACCCAGCGCCCCTGGACGCTCATCACCGCGATGACCGTCACGCTCTGGAAGGGCTTCGGCTTCTACATGATGATCTTCATCGCCGGCCTGCTCGCGGTGCCCAAAGAGCTCGAAGAGGCCTGCTCACTCGACGGCGCGGGCCCCGTCCGTTCGTTCTTCGCCGTCGTGCTGCCCACGATCTGGCCGGTCGTCGTGCTGGTGGGCATCATCAGCTCGATCTCCGCCCTGAAGGTCTTCGACGAACTGTTTGTCACGATCAAGGGCACGCCGATCGAGCACCAGACCGTCGTCCCACTCGTCTACGAGGTCGCGTTCGTGCAGGGCACGGGCGACTTCGGCCTCGCCTGCGCGATGGGGCTTGTGCTCTTTGCGATCATCCTGGTCTTCAGCGTGGTCAACCTCCGCCTGACGGGGGCCGTCAAGGGGGGCCGCCCGTGAACCGCACGCCCCCCTGGCTCGTCGCCCTCCGGATCGTCTGCGCCGTCGCGCTGGTCGCGCTGGCGATCGTCCCGGCGATCTGGCTGGCGATGATCGCGGTCCAACCCGCCGACGCCGACCTCCGCTCCGTCGGCGGGGGCTTCACGCTCAACAACTTCCGCGGCGCCTGGGCCGAGGGCGGCCTCGCATCGGCGACGATCAACAGCGTGCTCGTTACCTTCTCCCGCGCCGGGCTCAATGTGCTCCTCGCGGCGCTCGCGGCCTACCCGCTCGCGCGCATGAGCTTCCGCGGGCGCGACATCTGCTTCGTCCTCATCCTCGCGACCACGATGATCCCCGAGCAGGTCATTGTCGTCCCCCTCTTCCGCATCGTCGCGGGCATGGGCATGTTCGACACGCTCGCGGCCCTCGTGGTGCCCTTCGGCGTCTCGGCGTTCGGGATCTTTCTCTGCCGCCAAGCGTTTTTGCAGGTTCCGTGGGAGCTTGAAGAGGCGGCCCGCATCGACGGCGCGGGTCCATTGCGCACATGGTGGAATGTCATGCTCCCCCTCTCGGCCCCGACCCTGGCGACGCTCGCACTCTTCAGCATCATCGCGGCCTGGTCGGACCTGCTCTGGCCGCTCGTCGTGCTCAACAGCCCCGAAAAGTACACCCTGCCCCTGGCGATCAACGAGCTCCTCGGCCAGTTCGCCACCAACCCGCGCTACGCCTACGCCGGCAGCGTGCTGGCGCTCGTGCCGATCGTTGTCTTCTTCCTCGCGATGGAGCGCTGGCTCAAGCCGAGCCTCTTCGCCGGGGCGGTGAAGGGATGAAGACCGGCGTGCTCATCGTCGGCGGCGGGGCGGGGGGCGTCGCCGCGGCCCTCGCGTGCGCCGAGGCCGGCGTCGCCTGCATCGTCACCGAGCCTTACCAGTGGGTCGGCGGGCAGTTCACCTCGCAAGGCGTCCCGCCCGACGAGAACCGCTGGGTCGAGTCGTTCGGCGCGTCGAGGCTGTACGCCGAGCTGCGAACGCGCGTCCGCCGGTGGTACAAGGCCAACCGACCCCTCACGCCCGAGGCCTCGCGCAACGAAACCCTCAACCCCGGCGGGGGATGGGTCAGCCGCCTGTGCGCTGAGCCCCGCGTCTTCCACGCCGTGATGCGCGAGATGCTCGCCGAGCACGGGGACCGCATCACGGTGCTGACCCGCCTTACACCGATCGGCGCCGACGCCGATCGCGGACGCATCCGCTCGGTCACCTTCCGGGATGGTTCGGACTATTCGGAACAAA
>SLFH01000262.1 GCA_007124345.1 Phycisphaerales bacterium
AGCCCGGCCGCCCGCGACCGCCTGCTCGGCGAGATCGCCTGGGCCGTCTTCGTCGCGGGCGTCGACGGCGTGAACATCGACTTCGAGGGCTCGGTCTCCAACGGCTGGCCGGCGCTCATGCCCGCGTTCCTCTCCGACCTGCGAGCCCGCGTGCGCACGCTCTCGCCCGAGGCGACCGTCTCGATCGCGACGCCGCCTTACAACTGGGGCCACTGGAACTTCCGCGACATCGCTGCCAGTGTCGACCTCGTCTTCATCATGGGCTACGCCTTCTCCGGATCGTTCTCGACGCAGACCGGTCCGACAGCGCCCCTCGGCGGCAGCGGCATCAGCCTGACCGGCGCACTCGACGCCCAGTACGCGCAGGCCATCGCCGACTTCCCAGATCGCATCGTCCTCGGCGTTCCCTACTACGGCGAGCGGTGGAACACCTCCAGCCCGCTGCCCAGAGCTCCGGTCCAGAGCTATGTCGGCTCGATCACCTACGCCGCGTCGCGAGCGCTCGCCGAGCCGGGGTGGAACTGGGACGCGATTTCGAGCACGCCCTGGCACCTGGCCTCGATTTCCAGCGGCTACCGCCAGAGCTGGGCCGATGACGCCCCGAGCACGAGACTGAAGTTCGACCTTGCCCGAAGCCGAGGCATCGGGGGCGTGGGGATCTGGGCCCTCAACTACGACGCCGGACGCAGCGAGATGTGGGAGATGCTCGCGCAGTTCAACGCCGAAGGCTGCCCCGAGCCCTGCCCCGCGGACCTCACCGGCGACGGCGTTGTTGACGCCGACGACTTCTTCCTCTTCCTCAGCCTCTTCGCCGCGGGTGACATGCGAGCGGACTTCAACAACGACGGCGTGATCGACGCCGACGACTTCTTTGAATATCTGTCGCGCTTTGCCGCAGGTTGCTGAGGGCCGGGCGGGTCAGCCCCAATTGCCCGAGTAGACCAGATCGCCCGACAGGCCATGGTTGAATGAGCCTGTCTTCCAGCGGTGGCGGGCCTCCTCTGCAAGGCCGAGCTTGGCGAACCACTGCTGGTTGCCCCAGAGCAGGCGCATCCCGTACTTGCCCGGGTCGGGGATCGAGCGTGTTGCGATGCACTCGGCGATAAACCGCCTCATGGAGTCGCCGCCGAGGCCCGCGGGCAGCCCGGTGAACATCCCCGCGACGACCAGCGGCTTGTCGCCCATCCCTTGGGCGGTCTGTATCGCCCAGTCGATGCAGACGCCCGAACCGAGCATGACGCCCCCGTCGTTGACGATCTTCTGGCGCAGGTCCTCCCGGAGGACCGGCAGCAGCCCGTCCGTCCGGCTCTGGTACGCCTGGGTGAGCGAGTTCTTGTCGTGCGCTGTGATGTATTCGATCGACATTGTCGTTTCCCCTTTGTGCAAGCGTTCGATCCGAGAGAGACCTCGACGCAGCCGGCCGGTGACGAAAAATCGGCCCGCCCGGGCGATACCCCGGCGGGCCGTAAGAGGGAGCATAGAAAATCGGCCCGGTCAGCAGCCGGCGGCGAAGGCGTTGAGGAAAGAGAAGAAGTCGTCGGCGTCGATCACGCCGTCGTTGTTGAAGTCCGCTCGCATGTCACCCGCGGCGAAGAGGCGGAGGAAGAGGAAGAAGTCGTCGGCGTCAACAACGCCGTCGCCGTTGAGGTCGGGCGGGCAGGTCGGGCCGACATCGACGGTTTCGAGGACGATCTGCCCGCCGCTTCCGAAGACATTGGCGTGCACGGCTTTGCCGGTGCCGACGACGCGTGAGCCGTCGGCGGTGATGGCGACATCGTACCCCGAGCCGGGCATGTCGATCTCGGCGATGAGGTTGAGGTCGCGGTCGTAGACCTGGATCTCGGGGTAGACGCCCGTTCCATCGCCCCATGTCGCGAAGGCGAGGATGGTGCCGTCGTCGGAACTGTCGGCGCCGCGCGGAGATGTCTGGCGCGTGCCGGGGACCGGATCGAGGATCTCGTGGTGGAGGAGCGTTCTGGTCGCGACATCCCAGACGCGGACATTGAGCGTGTCTGTCGCGCTCTCGCGCGACATCGAGGCGACGGTCGAACCGTCGCGAGAAACCGAGGTGCCGAAGCCGAACCACTCGGTCGGCGGCGTGCTGAAGTTGATGATCTGCTGATAGGAGAAGCCGTCCCACTCGTAGACGTGCAGGCTGAACCCGCCGACGGCGATGACATCGCCGTCGCCCGAGATGCGGTAGTCGACGTTGCCGGCGCCGGTGCCGGTGCCCGACCAGATGAGTTGGCCGTTGGAGGTGTCGACCACGCGGGGTCTGTTGCCCAACGAGACCATGGCGCGTGAGCCGTCGTCGGAGAGGTCGATCGCCGCCAGCGAGCCGTCGAATTCCTCGAAGGTCGAGATCTGCGCACCCGTCTGGGCGTTGAAGAAGATCACAACATTCTGGCCGCTGACCCGGGCGCCCGCGGCGACGACGCTGCCGTCACGCGAGACGGCTACGGCGTTGGCCGGTCCGATCGTCAGTGTCGGGTCGAACACATGCGACCAGAGGGGCTGGTTGCTCGTCGAATTGAACGCCTGGACACGGACATCGCCGTTGAAGCGGTCGAGGTACGCGACGACATCGGCGCCCTTCGAGGCGGCGACACCGCCCGAGCTGTTGCTCTCGCTGAAGACCTCGTACACCGGGATGCCCGTGCCGTCGGTCTCGAAGGCCGACAGCCGGTGCGCGTTGGTGCCGACGGCGCCGTAGGTGTGCGACGGGCCCATCGCGACGGTGTTGCCGATGCCCGGGCTGGTATCGAAGAACCAGCCGCCGCTGCGCAGCGTCGGCACGCCCGGCGTCGGCTCAACGGGGATATCCATCGGGACCGTGAACACGCCCTCGGGCGTGACGATGTCGTGCACCGCGACGGACTGTGTCGCGACGGCCGAACCGACGCACAGCGCAAAGCCGCTCGCGGCGGCAAGGCCCATGGCCTTTGCATTCGATCTCATTGTTGCTACTCCTTTTCTGGAACGATCGCCTGAAACGGCGAGCCCAGGATGACGACCGGCGGTGACCGATGTACGCATTCCGCCCCGACGGCCGCTGGACCTCTCGTCTCTACTCCCGCTGCGCCGCAAAGCACAACACAGCGTAAACCGCGCCCGCAGAGGCCACGGCGAAACATCATCTCCCCACGCACAGGCGACCTTATAGAGCAAACGCCGAAAGGCCGCCGCCGCAAAGCGGATGCTTTGCGACACTCTGGTTGTACCACGATTCTCGGTCCTGTGCAAGACCGAACCGTGGAAAGAAAATCGCCCGCCGCATACAGCGGCGGGCGATGAAAATACTGTCAGGGTTCCGTGCCGTGTCGGCCGGGGCGGATCAGCAGCCCGCGGCGAACGCGTTGAGGAACGAGAAGAAGTCGTCGGCGTCGATCACGCCGTCGTTGTTGAAGTCGGCCCGCAGATCGCCCGCGGCGAAGAGGCTCAGGAAGAGGAAGAAGTCATCGGCGTCGACCACGCCGTCGCCGTTGAGGTCGGGCGGGCAGCTCGGGCCGCCGACGCTGTAGTGCAGCTCGCCGACCAGCTCACGCGAACTGAAGAAGCTCCCGCTCGGGGTAAACGGCGCCGTGCGGGCGTCGCCGGTCGTCAGCGTGAGGTTCGCGTCGGAGTAGGTGCCGTAGGGGGGGCTGCTGGTGCCGAAGTA
>SLFH01000380.1 GCA_007124345.1 Phycisphaerales bacterium
CGGGCCGTCCGAGTGCTCCAAGAGGTCGTTGAGGGAGGCGTCTGAGAGGTGGCTGGCGTCGTGGACGACGCCGAGGCGGTCGAAGGTCTCGACGAGCTCGCGCCCGATGGGTGTGAGGCCGGTGCGGGTGCCGTTGCCCCCGGCGTAGCGGGAAGAGGTCCACCACGCGAGGCCGACGGCGATAACGCCCTGCTCGACCCATTCGTGAGCCTCGTCTGGCGAGGCGATCGGGTCGGCGCATTCCATGAGGACGCCCAGGCGGAGGGGGGCGGTCGAGCCCTTCTGGGGGACCGAGCCGCGCCGGGGGATGAGCTCGATCAGCCCCGCGTCGCGCCAGGCGTGGTAGAGCTTGAGCTGGCGCATGCCCGCCCGCCATGCGGCGTTCGCGTCGCCGGCGGGGTAGGCGAAAGGGCCGTCCTCGGCGTGGGGGTCGTCGGGGTTGACCGACTCGGTGAAGATCGTGCCCAGGCAGGCGTGGACCCGGCCCTCTTTGAGTGTGGGGAGGGTGACGGCGGCGGGCTGGTATCGGCCCCGGCAGTCGTCGACGCCCGTGTGCATGTCGCGCCCGACCTCGGCGAGGTAGGCCAGGTCGAGGTGGGCGTCGAACCATCGCTCGGATCTGGGGGTGGGGTCGGGCACGGCGGGGCTCCTCTGTGAGGATGTAGGGGGGGCGTGCGTTTGCGGGAGGGGATGGTAGACTGGGGCCATGGAACAGCCGCACGACCCGAAAATCCGCTGCCCGAAGGACCGCATGATGATGGAACGCATCCGCGTGGACAACACGGTGGATGTCGACCAATGCGCCCACTGCGGGGGCATCTGGCTCGACGGCGGGGAGCTTGAGGATCTGCTCGGCCTGCCGGGCGGGGCGAAGGACCTGATCAAGCGTCTGGATTCGGGTGCGTACGACGACCACGGGGCCTTGGTGAGCTCGTTCGGCGTGGGCGAGTGGGTCTGCCCCCGCGACGGGACGCGATTGAGCGTGGTCAACGACGAGCAGCAGCAGCACATCGAGTACGAGCTCTGCCCGACCTGCGGGGGGATGTACTTCGACGCGGGGGAGCTGGCGGACCTGAGCGAGTTCACGCTGGTCGAGCGTCTGCGGGCGATTTTCAGCCGCTGACGGGCCTCCTACCGTGCGGTCCGGCCCATTGCGAGGCAAGCGGCGGGCCGGGGGGATTGATGACGGAAGGAGGCCGGGCGTGCAGCCGGGCGAACGGATCGTCTTGATGGTGGCGGTGATCCTGGCGGTGCTCGGCAATGTGCTGGCGCTGTTTATGTTTTTCCGCGTGGCGCCGACGGCGGACAACCTCCGCCCGGTGGTCCGGGAAGTGCTGCGTGAAAATGTCGGCGGCGAAGACGAATACACACAGGCGGTGCGCGAGGTCTGGGACCTGGTGCAGCCCCTGTACCGGCGTCTTGGCGTCGAAGAGCCCACGAGCGTGCTGCTGACCGGGCGTCCGGAGAACCTGAAAGAGGCTTTGCGCCCGTTGTTCGAGGTGATCGACCAGCTCGCCGAGCAGGCCGAGCTCGAGTACAGCCCGCCCGGGGGGCAGGAAGGAATCGAGGATGGTGGCTGAATCGGGTCGGAGATTGGCGGGCGGTCTGGAGCGAGCCGGGCGAAAGGGTTGTGCCGACGGCACCCGGCTCGGATCGCGCCTGAGCGTCCGCCGGGGCTGGAGGCGTGGCGACTGCCTGACGGGCTGCCTGGTCGTGCTGGGCGTGCTGGCGATCCTGGGCGTTATCGGGGGGATCTGGCTGGCCAACAACTGGCGGGACCTGGCCGCCGATGTGCTGACGCCGCCCTTGGTCGAGGCGATCGAGCGGTCGGACATGACCGAAGAGGACAAGATCCGCGTGATCGCGCAGGTCGAGGCGCTGGCGCAGGAGTTCCGGGACAAGAAGATCTCCCTGGAGGAGATGGGCCGGGTGTTGGAGAAGATCGCCGAGAGCCCGGTGCTGCCGCTCGCCGCGGTGATGTTCGTCGAAGACCAGTACATCCGTCGTTCCGGCCTGAGCGAGGAGGAGAAGGCGGACGCGAGGCTGCAGATCGGGCGTCTGGCGCGAGGCGTCTTCGAGGAGAAGATCGACGAGGAGCGCATCCGCTATGTCGTCGAGCCGATCAGCGAGCCGGGCGCCACAGGCGATGATTTCGACATCCGCCCGCCCGATCGCGTCAGCGACGACGACCTGCGGGCGATGATCGAACGCGCCCGCGAGGAGGCCGACGCGGCCGAGATCCCAGATGAGACCTTCGAGGTCGACATCCCCGGCGAGCTCGAGCGGGCGATCGAGAAGGCGTTGGGGCGCAAGCTGGATGTGCAGCCGCGGGAGACGCCGCCGCCCGCGGCCCCCGACGAGCCCGGCGATGGCGAGCAGCCTACCGGCGAAACGCCCCCGCCCTCGGGAGGCTGAACGCCGCGGGAAAGACCATCAAGATAACGACACCGGCCGATTTCGGCCGGTGTTTTTCTTGCTGAAGCGGACCGCAGCGATCGGTTGGAGAGCGCAAGAAGAAACGCCCCGAAGCGGCCCGGGGCGTTGCGGAGCTGATTCCGACGCGTGCTTACGGGCAGCCCGCGGCGAAGAGCGCGAGATACTCGAAGAAGTCGTCCGCGTCGATCACGCCGTCGCCGTTGATGTCCGCGATCGGGTCGGCGTCGGCGAAGAGCTGCAGGAAGAGGAAGAAGTCGTCGGCGTCGACAACGCCGTCGTTGTTCAGATCGGCCCTGCAGCTCACCGCGGCCGGGATCGCCCCCATGCCGAAGAAGATAATCCCGCTGTTGTTGCCGATGACGGTCGCCTCGCCGGTTGCAAGGTTGTACGCGGCGACGCCGCCGAACCGCCCGTTGAGCGGGTCGGTCAGGCTGTTGAAGTCGTTGTCGAAGTTCACGCCCGAGATGAGCGTGTCGTACTCCCCGTCGCCGTTGGTGTCGGCGCCCGTCAGGGCGGCGAGCCCCGTGAACCTGGGCGTGAGCGACGCGGTGATCGCGCCGACGACGCCGACGACCGATGCATCGCCCGTGTCCGGGTCGATGGCGACAAGGGTGCCCGAGTCGGCGTCGATGGCGTAAACGGTCGGGCCGACGGATCCCAGGGCGATCACGAAAGGCTCGGCGGTGCCAAGGGGCGTGCCGCGAGCAATGTCGATCGCGTCGCCGATCTCGTTGGGCGAACCGAGCGGCGTTGCGGTCTGGGCCGCGATGTCGATCAGAAAGAGCTGCTGGTAGTTGCCGAACGCGTCGCGGGCGACGGTAAACACGCGTCCGTCGGTCAGCACATCGAGGCTCGTCGCGGTCACGCCCACCGAAGCGATCGGCGTCTCGGTCCCGTCGGCCGGATCGATCTCGAAAATCGTGCCGGCGCGGATGCCGATCAGTCGCTCGTCGGGCGTGCCCGCGAGCCCCGCCTGCGGGAAGAACGCGAGCGGGGGCGAGGCGGGGGTCGCCTCGCCCGTCGCAAGGTCGATCTCGAAGAAGCGGTTGACGCGGTCCACGCCGTCGAAGAACTGGCCCGACGCGTAGACGACCTGGGCGTTGGCGTTCGCGCCGAGCGAGGCGGCGGCCGCGAGGGCGATCGCAGGAATTGTTCTGTGCACCGTCATGAGGACTCTCTCCGGAGGTTTGCCGCCCGAGGCGGCGGGGTTCGAA
>SLFH01000059.1 GCA_007124345.1 Phycisphaerales bacterium
AGGACCTCGCGCTTGAACAGCCCTCTGCCGAACTCCCTGTTTATGAGCGCCGACCAGAAGAACTCGATGTCCTCGTCGCCGCAGCCGCTCCGTCTGAGCACGCCGGACCACTTCTTGATCGACGACTTGTCGAGCAGGTGGCGGGCGAGTTCATCGAGGATTGCGTGCTCGTCCGGCCGGCAGAGCACGAGCGGCTGATCGCACATCGGGCGCTCCGTGCAGGAAGGTTGATCCGGAAAGCGTACCACAAGTCGGTCTGCATGGGGAAGCGTGGCGCTGACGATTCTGGAGAGCAGTGTGGGACGAGAGTCCCGAGTGGTCAATTGTCTCGCATGTCCGAAAGCCCCGAAGGGGCGAAGGAATGCGCAGACCTGATCGCGGTCGTCCTCCGCTCCTTCAGAGCGGCTCTTCATTTTGATCGTGTTCCACGGGTTCCAGCGTGCTGCGCACGCTTCCACCCGTGGCTACAACCCATCGCCCCGTCGGGGCGAGTCGGAAAAGACGTTGTCGTGTCTCACTCCCCGCGCCCAACTCCCCGCGCCCCAAAACCCAGCGCCCTACACCCCACACCCCACACCCCACGAGCCGGAAGCTCGCGCTATATCCCCCGCAACGGATCTGCGTCTGCCGCGCCGCTGTCTGCCGTCGCCGACGGATCCACGAGCTCCGACGAGTCCGCCGGCAGCACGACGCGGAAGGTCGTGCCCTCGCCAGGCGCAGACCGCAGCTCGATGCGTCCGCGGTGGTCCTCGATGATGCCCTTGGTCACCGCCAGCCCGAGCCCCGTCCCCTTGGTCCCCTTGGTCGAGTGGAACGGCTCGAAGATCCAGTCCTGACGCTCCAGCGGGATGCCCGGCCCGTTGTCGATGATCTGCACATCCACATACGGCGCCTGCTGGCCCAGCAGCGGGTCGGGCACGTGGTACTGCGTGCGCACCGTCACGGCGCCGTCCCCCGCCGCGACCGCCTCCACCGCGTTGTTCATCAGGTTCATCACCGCCTGGTGCATCAGGCTGTGGTCCAGCGGGATCGGCGGCATCTCGGGGTCGAGATCAAGGATCAACGCCACGCCCTTGGTGCTCGTGGCGCCCTCTAACAACTGCTGGCAGTCCTCGATCAGCGCGTTGATCTGGCTCAACTCGATCTCGACCTGCCGCTGGCGGCTGAAAGTCAGCATGTTCAAGGTCAATCCGACGATGCGGTCGAGGTTTCTTTTGAGGATGCCCCACCCACCCTGGGCGATCTGCAGGTTGTCCTTCTTCAGGCCCATCTCGACGAGGTCCGCCCCGCCGCGCAGGCCCTGCAGGATGTTCTTGATCGAGTGCGAGAGGCTTGCGACGGTCTCGCCCATCGCGGCGAGGCGTTCTGCGTGGATCTTCTGGCCCGTCAGTTCGGCGTTGGCCAAGGCGAGGCCGGCGTGCTGGCCGATGGCGTTCATCAGCGCGAGCTGCTCCTGCGTGAAGGTGTAGTTCGCCATCGAGCTGTCGACATAGATGGCGCCGTAGGTCTTGTCCTTGTTGCGGATGGGCACGCAGAGGGCCGAGCGGATGGCGAAGCGTTGGACGGAATCGCCCGCCGCGAAGCGCGGGTCGTTCATCGCGTTGGAGCTGAGCACGCCCTCGCCCGCCTTGAGGCAGTGCTGGAGGATCGTGCGCGAGACATGGATCCGGGCCTCGTCGGCGTCGCGGGGGCGTACCTTGTAACGCACCGCGGCCGGGTCGAGCCGCTGCTCCGGCCCGTCGTTGTAGAGCATGATGCACCCGCGCTCGGGCTCGATCTCGGTGAAGATCATGTCCATCACCGCCGCGAGCAGCTCATTCCGCTCGACCGAGTGCGCCGTGAGCGTGACGAGGCGGTAGATCACCTTGAGGTGGTGGGCCGCGGCCAGCGCCGGCTCGGGCTCGGCGAGGACCATCGAGTCCTCGTTGCTCGGGATCGTGTGCTCGAACTCCGCGTCGATCTGGTCGGGCTTGAGGATGCGGACCAGGTCGCGCTCCGCGGCGTCCATCGCCCCGAAGACAAACAGCGTCGCCCCGACGCGGATCTGGTCCCCCGCGCGGAGCACCGTCCGCTCGGCGATCTTGATCCCGTTGACATACGTCCCGTTCTGCGAGTGCAGGTCGCGGATGAACCACAGCCCGTTGTCGGGCGTCAGCTCCGCGTGCCGGCGGCTCACCGTGTTGTCGGTGATCGGCAAAGCCTCGGAGCTCCGCCCGATGAGCTGCGGCTCGTTGGACGGCAGCTCGAAGCGTCGCCCCTTGTCCGGCCCTTGAAGAACAGTCAGCACCAGCATCGCCGGACGATATCCGGTCGGAGCGGATGGCGTCATGCTGAAATCCGTGGGGCGCCTCGTCATCTGACTTCCGGATTCGCCGCCCGACGTCGGGGGTTCCCCGGAGATCGCGGATATCCTCTGATCCATGGCTAGAAAGCCCGCACAAGGCCCGGTCTTCGACGCGTCGGTCAGGATCTGCGTTCTCTACGGGCCCGAGGCCTTCCTCAAGACCGAGTTCTCCGACCGCCTCAAGGAAGCCGCCGAGGCCGCCTTCGGCGAGGTGCAGTCCTTCCGCTTCGACGGGCAGTCCGCCAGCGTCGGCGACATCATCGAGGAGTGCCGCAGCTTCGGACTGATGGCGTCCCACAAGTTCGTCGTGGTCGACGAGGCGGACCAGCTCGTCAAGGGCGACTCGGCCCGCCGGGCCATGGAGCGCTACGCCGAGAACCCCAGCGACGAGGCCACCCTCGTCCTGCGGGCCGAGAAGTGGACCAGCGGCAACCTCGACAAGCTCATCGAGGCCAAAGGCTTTATCTACAAGTGCGACGCAATCCTCCCCCACCAGGCCGTCAACTGGGCCGTCAAACGATGCGAGAAGCGACACCGGGCGACCATTACGCGTGAGGCCGCGGCGTTCCTCGTCGAGCTTCTGGGCGTGGACCTCGTCCGGCTCGACACCGAGCTGGCCAAGCTCAGCGTGGGCGTCGGCGAGGGCGGCGAGATCGGCCAGGAGCAGGTCGGCGCCCTGGTCGCCCAGAGCCGCTCGGACGACTTCTGGTCCGTCCGCGACGCCCTGACGACCGGCGACCCCGGGCGGGCGCTCGACGCGATCCGCGAGGTGATCGAGGTCGGGGGTGAGAACCCCGTGACCGTCTGCGTCGCGATGACCGACGCCGCACGCCGGGTCGAGGCGTTCGCCCTCGGCATCGCCTGCGGCGTACCCCCCGCATCGGTCGCCGGGCAGGCGAAGATCTGGCCCCGAGACAGCATCGAGCCCACCGCCCGCCTGGCCAATCGACTCGGCCCGGCCCGGGCGCGGGCCCTGGTCATTGAGGCCATGCGGACCGACGCGGCGCGCAAGTCCGGGCGTGGCGACCCCCGCCGCAACATCGAGCGTCTCGCCCTGCGATTCTGCGGCATCAGCGAGCCCTGACGCCCCCGCACGAAGACGCGGTCGCCTGAAATTGCAAAGCCCGGCGAGCTGCCTCGCCGATCGCACCCGTGGAAGGTCCGTCCGGAGGGCAGGCCGCCGGTCCGCTTCTGGGCCGGGCCATGGGCAGGAGGCCCGATCCATGCGTCGACGCAACGCCGATGTCTTTGCCGCAGCCGTGCTCGGCGTGGCGATCCCGTTTTCAGGCTGCACCACCAACCCC
>SLFH01000044.1 GCA_007124345.1 Phycisphaerales bacterium
CACAGGAGCGAGGTCACGTATATGGAAGCAGTCAGAATGCAGCATATTGTTGAAAATGATGGAGAGGGTGTCGTCAAAGGGACTCCATATAAACAAGGTCAATGCCTGGAAATTATTTTATTCCCTCAAACATGTCAGGCAGAGGAAGAAACATATTTTATGGTAGGTTACTTCAAAAAATCAGGTTTGATTGGTCTTTGGCGTGACCGTGATGAGATCAAAGACAGTGCGGCATATGCTCGCAATTTAAGAGAGCATGCACAAAAGCGCAGGAATATAGATTATGATTTTGCTCGATAGCGATGTAATGATTGACATCCTTCGAGAATACGATCCTGCAATATTATGATTCAATTCACTAAATGATAGTGAAGAATTGTTGTTGCCTGGATATGTTGTAATGGAGCTGATACGAAGGATGCAGGAATAAGTACGAACAAGAAAAATTGAACAATCGCATTGGTCGATATATTTCAGTTTGGCCTACTCCCAAAGACTGTGGCAAAGCCTTGAACATTTTTACAAATTATCGTCTCAGCCATAACGCTGGCCTGCTCGATGTGCTTATCGGTCAAACAGCCATAATGCTTAATATCCCACTCCACACTTTCAACCACAAGCACTATGCATTCATCCCTGGACTGAAGACCATCCAGCCGTATGAGAAGGGTACCTGAATTTTGCCGGTATAAGATGGATGAGGCTTCCGCCAAGGTCGGCATACCCCCCTCCGGCTGCGTCATGAGTGCACCACATATCAACCTCGAGTCCTGAAAGGACGATATTCCTTCACGGATTCAATGGCTTATGGCGTCCCTTCAGGACTCGCTCCCTTGAAATCCACCTTGCCGTTGGTTGAAACCACGGCTATACGACTCAATCCCTTCGGGATTGCGGATAATCATGCTAAAAAAACGGGGATGGTTTATTTCGCGGGAGAAACAGGTTGACACTTTTTTTCGGGGGGGGAATTTATTTTCCCTCGGTGTGGGTTCCTGGGAATGAGGGCGAGACGCCCTCGCTCCCAGGGGGCTACCTGTTCTCAAGTGTCAACCTGTTCTGAAACATCCCAAAAAACGAAATAGGACTATATCCGTAATTTCAGCCTGGAAATCAGGGCCTTGCTGAAGCATAATCAGGCATTAACAAGTGTCGCTGTAATGCTAAGAGAATTTGTCTTCCGCTGGAAAGATGAGGAAAGCAAAAGACTTTAGGCCTGAAGGTGATGAAGGTCAGCCAGGCACTGCATAAGAGTCATCTCATTCAGGGTGGAAGGCTGAAAACCGTGACGAAGGTAAAAGTTTTTGGCGTCCTCGGATATTGCGTGGACAAGTAGCGCTCGAATGCCCACCTGGATGGAAACGTTCACTGTTCGCATGACGGCATCCCGAAGTAATCCCTGGCCTAGACCCTGCCCCTGCCATCGACGATCCACGGCCAGCCTGCCCAGGATCATGACCGGAACGGGTTCCGGCATATTGCGCCGGATGCGTCCCGGCATTTCCATGCGCTGGACGCTTCCCGCGGCCAAGGAATAATACCCGGCGACGTTATGCCCCGCGGGGATGAGGAACGTACGGGAAGCGCCAGAAGATTCATTGCACAACGCCTGTCTGGACAACCAGGAATTGAGGACATCAACGCCGCAATCAAAATCCTTCAGGACGTACCGGGCGCTGATAGGTTCAGGATGACCAAGGCGGATCATTCTTCCCACGGTGCCTTGGTGGCGAGCAGCTTGCGCATTTTCTCCGAGACAGGTGCTTGCAGCGCCGCTTCGAATTCGGCGAAGGCTTCTTCATCCAAAAGAAAAAGACGCTGATTCAAAAGGACGTTTTCAGCCTCGCGACAAGCCGCCTCCAACATAAACTCCGATCGACTCTTCTTCAAAACCTCGGCGGCCTTGTCGATCAAAAGACGCTGCATGGGCAAAGCCCGGATATTGATTGGCGCGTTTCGTGATGCAACCTGAACCATGAGTGAACCTCCTTTGTGTAACGAAATGCTATACATTTGCGATCAAGGGGTCAACATGTCAAGCGGCAACTGCTGGAAAAATCATCGATCGTTCCCTGCTGGAATCCAAGGATGATCGGAGATATATGCCGGTTGGGGGAGTGGATGGGGTATTTTCGATGAAAAGGCTTGCGGGTGATGCCGTTGGCAGGTAAAAGTGATCAGCCTTGTGGAAATCTGCTACCACCAAGGCTTGATTGACGCCGAACAACTCCTGCGCTTGGACCAGACTTTATTGAAGAATGGGTATGGGCTGTATTTGATGGGGTTGGTGGGGGGGGGAGGTAGTGAGTTGGAAGTGGGAAGTTGGAAGGGGCGAGTGGGAGCGTAGTGGTCGAAACGGCTTGTTTTTATTGATGGGGGAAAAAATGGACCGCAAACCCTATTTTATCAGGGCTGAATGGGACGATGAGGCAGCGGTATGGGTGGCCAGTAGTGACGATGTGCCAGGGCTGGCGACCGAGGAAGAAACACTGGAAGGGCTTGTTGCCAAGTTGGCGGTCATGGTTCCTGAATTGCTGGAAGCCAATGCCATGGAAGCATGGGATGACGCACCTTTTGAACTTTTCAGCAGGCGCTTTGTTATGCCTCAAAGAGCGCATGCCTGATGGCTGATTTCACGCCAGACCTCAAAAAGTACCTCCGAGAAGCGGGCTGCTTTTTTGAACGACAAGGTAAAGGCGATCATGAAATCTGGTACAGCCCTCTCTCATCGCAACGATTCGTTGTGGACAATGCCATCAAATCCAGACATACCGCCAATGCCGTGCTGAAACAGGCCGGGCTGCCCAAGAAGTTCTAAACCAAAGAATGGTGCAAGGTTTAATTTTCTTGCTGGATTCCAAGGATATCGACATATCCTCCTCCCTTTGATCGTGCAGATTTCTCCCTTTTGCACCAATACGTCAAGCAGGCGGAGGGCTAAGCTTTTTCCTCCGGATAAAACGCCTGGCAATTTCGATCGGGCATCACGAAATAAATAGGGAAGTAGGTTGAAGGTGTTATTCTGTAAGAAAGGGCAGACAGAAGGGGGCAAATATGGAAAATTCAGTACATACTACAACAACAAGCATATGTATATCCAGTGATCTTTATCAAGAAGCGTTAAAATACAATATTGATCTATCTGTTTTGTTAGAGGAAAGATTAAGAAAAACATTCACACGTAATAAACGTGATTTATGGCTTCATCAAAATATGTCGGCTATGCAGGAAGCGAACGAATTTGTCTCTGAACATGGCCTATGGAGTGATGGTCTGAGGAATTTTTGATGGCACAGTTCGATGTTTATATAGGTCGCAGCAAGAATGCTAAATATTTTATAGACCTTCAAGATAATATTCTAGACACATTGACAACACGTGTTGTTGCACCGTTAGTACCACTGGAACTTATCAATTTGCCAATCAAAAATGTCAATCCTATCATTTATGTGAATGATGAAAGATTATTGCTATTCACGCACTTATTAGCAGCAATTCCATGTAAGCAATTGGGGAAATGTATCGGCAATATTAGAACACAGCGTAATGAAATTGTCGCTGCCTTGGATATGTTGTTTACTGGTGTTTAATGAACGGTGACAGATTTTTTGTCACATTAATTTCGGATAGTTACCGCCCTGC
>SLFH01000378.1 GCA_007124345.1 Phycisphaerales bacterium
CGCGGCCTCCCTGCGCCCAGCGCCCTGCTCCCCGCGCCCAACAAAAAAACCGACGGGCCTTTCGGCCCGTCGGATCGGTTCACCGTGATGTCTCGGTCCGTCTTAGCGGAAGAGGCGTGTGGCCTCGGTGGCGCGGACGCGGACGCGCCACTCGGCGATCTGGCGGGCGCCGAGGCGTCCGAGAGGCTCGAAGGTCAGGATGCCGTTCTCGAGGGTGGCCTCGGTCGGGCCCGCGGTGCTGACGAGCTCGAACTGCTCGGGGATCTGGCAGCGGATCGAGATGTTCGTGTCCGCCCTGGAGCCCTGGTTGGTGATGGTGATGACATAGGTCTCGGTCTGACCGACCTCGATCGGGTCGTTGATGTCGACCAGTTCCATCAGGATGGCCGGGATGCCGATGATGTTGGACCGGGCCTCGGCGTTGGCGGCGGTCTCGACGCAGTCGCCGTTGGCGGTTGCGCGGCTGCGGACACGCCCGTCCTCGGTGTGACGCAGGCTGACGGCGACTTCGCGTTCCTGGCCGGCGGCGAGGGTGCCAACATTGAACAGGACACGCTCGGCTTCGACCACGCCGCCCTCGGAGTGCTCCATCAGTTCGGGGCCGGTGGGCAGTGCGACGGCGACGATGGTGTTGTGGCTAGGGGCGTCGCCGGTGTTGCGGACGGTGTAGCGGTGCGTGAAGCTGCGGAAGAGGTACGCCTCCTCGGGGGCCGAGGCTTGCAGCTCGAGGGTCGGCTGGGTGACGAGCGTCACGGTCGCGTCGGACTCGGCGCGGAGGTCGCCGTCGGCGGTCGCCAGCGCGGCGCTCTCGAACTCGCCGACGCGTGAGGCCTCGGCGACGATGGTGAACTCGCGGCACTCGCCCGCGATGAGATCGCCGACGGGGATGTTGATCTCGCGGCGGCCCTCGACACTCAGGCCCTGGGGCAGCGTGTCGCGGATGCGGACATTGCGGGCGACGCCCGAGCCGGTGTTGCAGACGGTGTAGGTGAGCATGACGCCGTCGCAGCGGATTGCCTCGGGCGTCGCGGTCTTGGCGAGGGTCAGCTCGGGCTGCACGATCGGCACGACCGAGCAGAGGAAGTTGTTGTACGAGACGCTGACGCAGTTGGCGGCCGATCCGGTGCTTCCGGCCTCGGCGACGATGCGGATGACGCGGGTCTGACGCGGGCCGAGCTCGCCCAGAGCCCAGAAGAGTTGGTCGTTGCCCGTGGCGCGCTGGGCCTCGGGGTTCGAGCGGGTGACGCTCAGGTTCTCGGCGCTCTCTTGAAGGACCGCGACATTCTGGAGCGTGTTGTCGGTGAGATTGGTGACATGGTACTCGTAGTTGAACGAGGCGCCGGGCGTGGCCGAGCCGGGCATCACCGTGTGCAGCAGGATGGCGCTGGTCCGCTCATCGCCGGTCGGGAAAGCCATGTACGCAACGACCTGATCTCCGGTGGTCTCCGGGCGGTAGGTCCGCCTGGCCGGCGTCTGGCGTTCGGGCTGCGGCTGCTCGGCGCGGGGCTCGGGCTGCGTGGTCTGGGCGGGCTCACGCTGGGATGCACAGCCAGCCAAGGCGAAGCATCCGAGCACCGCGAGCACTCCGGCGAGGTTTCGTCGGCTCTGGTTCATGACCTTTTTCCCCTGTTTGAGGCGTTGCTTCCCGGCCATCGGGGCTCCGCCATCAGCGATTTGGGTGGGTTGTTCGTTCGGCCCCACATGGCGTCCAGCCTAGGCGCGAAGGGTGCGGACCGCAATACTGCGCGGGTTCCGGTCGGCGTCCGCACGCCGCTTTGTCCACAGTTTGCGCGATTTCAACCCGTTCCGCACTTCGACAGGTCTGCCGGGCTCAATCCGGGCGATCGGTGCGCGTCGGCGCGGGGCGGTCGCCGACGGGGATCCGGCGATCGTGCAGCGCAGGAAACTGCTTTCGCCACGCCCGGATATGGGGGGTGTTGATCTCGATCGAACAGACGCCCTCGTTGTCGCCTGATTCACCGAGGATCTCGCCCTTTGGGCCCACGGCGATCGAGCCTCCGGCGTAGTCGAGGAAGGGGTCGCTGCCGCAGCGGTTGACGGCGAGGACGCAGGCCTGGTTCTCGATCGCTCTGGCGATGGCGAGGGCGCGCCAGTGGGCGGCTCTGGCGGCGGGCCAGTTGGCGCCGAGCACGAAGACCTCGGCGCCCAGATCGACGAGCGCTCTGAAGAGCTCGGGGAAGCGCAGGTCGTAGCAGACGGCACAGCCGACTGTGGTCTGGCGGTCGGGGTCGTCGGGCGAGGCGTTCCACAGATAGGTGGCGGTGCGGTCGCCCCCGACAAAGTGGTCGGCCTCTTTGCCGAAGCTGAAGGGGTGGATCTTGGCGTACTCGGTGAGGATCGTGCCGTCGGGCCCGGCGATCGTGGCCATGTTTCGGGCCATGGGCTCGCCGGGGCTCTTGAGCGTGCGTCCGGCGTGGAGGTAGACGCTTCGGTCGGCGGCGAACCGCTGGATGAACGCGAGGGTGCGTCCGTTGCGGTCGGCGGTCCGCTCGGTGTTCATGCTGAAGCCGGTGTCGAAGAGCTCGGGGAGGACGACGAGGTCGCCCGGGTCCGGTTCGGCCGCGTCGGTCAGGTCGACCGCCCTGGCGAAGTTCCGCTCGGGGTCTTCCCAGGCGAGATCGAGCTGGACGAGGTGGGCCCGCATGCGCGATGGTACGGCCCGCGGGGGTTGTAGACTTCCCTCCAGATGCATGAGGCGCAGGCGAGCAAGGACGCGGGGATTGGGGCTGCGCCGCGGGTGCGCCTGGTCTTGGCGAGCCGCTCGGCCAGGCGTCGGCTGCTGCTGACCGAGGCGGGCATCGAGCACGAGGCGATCGATCCGAGCGTCGACGACGGTGAGCTTTCGCCGGGCGAGGTCGGGCCCGAGGCGTGGGTGGCGGCGTTGGCGTGGCTGAAGGCCCGGGCGGGGGCCGAGGCGATCGGCGAGGCGGACGAGGGCGTGCTCGTGCTCGGGGCGGACACGGTCTGTGTGATCGAGGACTCTGGCAGCACGCGGATCATCGGCCAGCCCAGGGACGAGGCGCACGCCGCGGAGATGATCGACGGGATGCAATCCCGCGAGCACGGTGTGCTGACGGGCGTGGCGATCTGCGGGCGGACGGACAACGATGCGTTTGTGCGCACGGTCTTCGTCGATCGGGCGACGGTCCGCATCGGCGAGATCGGTCGCGAGCGGATCGCGCGGTATGTCGACTCGGGAGGATGGCGGGGCAAGGCGGGGGGGTACAACCTGACCGAGCGGCTGGCGGAGGGGTGGCCGATCGAGTTTGAGGGGGATCCGGGGGCGATCGTCGGGCTGCCGATGCGCCGGCTGGTGCCGTTGCTTGATCGGCTGGGGGTTGCGGCGAGGAAGGGCGCGTCGTGATGGGGTTGGCGATGGCGATTCTCGCGCAGGCGTCGAACCAGCCGCTGGCGCCGAGGTGGGTCGTGCTGCCGATGGCGGCGATGACGCTGGTGATTTTGGCGGCGCATGTGATGGCGACCCGCGTGGCGCCGATGCCCGACAGCCGCAGAAGGATCAGAACGGCCAACGGCGTGGTGATGATGTTGCTTGTGACGGTGCTTGCGTACGCGATCGGTGTGGCGACGCCCGCGTTGCCCGGGGGGTTTACGC
>SLFH01000207.1 GCA_007124345.1 Phycisphaerales bacterium
ACCCCGAAGCGCTGGCCGACACGGCGCTGCTGATGTTCGAGGGGGCGATCGCGGTCTCGGTCGCGTACCGCCAGGCGTGGCCGGTGGAGCACGCGATCGGGGACCTGGAGCGTTTGCTGCACGAAAGCTGACGGAAACCGCGACGCCGCACGACAACCAACCCACCGGCACCGGACGCCATCGCCCGGCGGAACTCAGAACCACCGGCCGCATCGTTCTTATCAACGAGGAGGATCTCATGTGCTATGGATGCGCGGGCGTGCTCGACCCGCAACGACAGAACGACTTCGCCGAGCGCCTGCTCGGGATGCTCAACGGCGGCATGACCGCCCTGATGGTCTCGATCGGCCACCGTGCCGGCCTGTTCGACACGATGGCCGACGGCCTGGAACGCACCAGCCACGAGCTCGCCGCCGAGGCGGGTCTCAACGAGCGGTATGTCCGCGAGTGGCTGGGCGCGATGGTCGCGGCGAGGATCGTCGATCGTGATCCGGTGGCGGGGACGCACCTCCTCCCGGCCGAGCACGCGGCTTGTCTTTCCCGCAAGAGCCCGACTGACAACATGGGCGTGTTCATGCAGTACCTCGCGGGGCTCGGCGCCGTCGAGGACCGCGTGCTGGAGTGCTTCAGAAACGGCGGGGGCGTGGCGTACGAGGAGTTCCCGCGCTTCCACGATGTGATGGAGGAGGACAGCGGGCAATCGATCGTGCCGGTGATCGTCGAGAAGGTCGTGCCGCTCTTCGAAGGGCTGCACGAACGCCTGACCGCCGGGATCGATGTGCTCGATGTCGGTTGCGGGCGGGGGCGGGCGCTGATGGAGCTGGCCGCGGCGTATCCCGCGAGCCGCTTCGTCGGCTACGACCTGAGCGGCCCTGCGATCGAACGGGCCATGGCGATGGCGCAAGAGCGCGGGCTGAGCAACCTGCGCTTTGAGGTCCGCGATCTGACGAACTGGTCCGAACCGGCGTCGTTCGACTGGATCACGGCGATGGACGCGATCCATGACCAGGCCAGGCCGGACAGTGTGCTGCGGTCGATCCGCGAGGCCCTGCGTCCGGGCGGCGCGTTCCTGATGCAGGACATCGACGCGTCGAGCGAGCCCTGCGACAACGCCGCCCACCCGCTGGGGCCGATGCTCTACACGATCTCGTGCATGCACTGCATGACCGTCTCTCTGGCCCAGGGCGGCCTGGGCCTTGGAACGGCGTGGGGCGTGCAGCTCGCCGAGCAGATGCTCCGCGAGGCGGGCTTTGACAACATCCGCATCCAACGCTTCGAGCACGACATCCAGAACGCGTACTTCGTGATGCAGGTGTGAGCGGAGGCGAGCGGTGTGCTAATAAAAAAACAGCGGGAGGCGGTCTCGCGCCTCCCGCTGTCATCGTTATTGCGAGCTTACACGCGGTTTTCGATCTTGAAGCGACCGACGAGGGCTTGGAGGTGTTCGGCCTTGGCCGAGAGCTGGGCCGCGGCCATCGAGGCCTGGCCGATGCCTTCGCTGGATTGGCGAGTCACCGCCGAGATTGACTCGATGCTCTTGCTGACCTCTTCGCTGGTGGCGGCCTGCTCCTCGGCGGCGGCGGCGATGGTCTGGATCATGACCGCGACATCCGACGCCGTCGAAACGATCCGCTCCAAGCTCTTGCCCGCCTCCGAAGCCATGCGGACGCCGGACTCGACCTGCGTGGTCCCGGTGTTCATGCGCTGGACTGCCTGCTCGGTCTCGCTCTGGATGGTGGTGATCGACTCGCCGATCTCCTCGGTCGCCCGCTGGGTGCGCTCGGCGAGCTTTCGCACTTCGTCGGCGACGACGGCGAAGCCGCGACCGTGCTCGCCCGCTCTGGCGGCCTCGATCGCCGCGTTGAGAGCCAGCAGGTTGGTCTGATCCGCGATGTCGTTGATGACGCGGACGATCTGTCCGATCTGCTCGCCCTTGCGGCCCAGTTCGGAGACCGAGGCGGCCGACGCTGAGACGGCCTCGCTGATCGAGTTGATCTCGGTGATCGTTCTGCTGACGATCTCGCCGCCCTCGGACGCGGCCTTGCCCGAGTCCTCCGCGTTCCTGGCGGCGTCGGCGCTCTTTCGGGCGACCTCGACGACGCTGGCGGACATTTCCTCCATCGCCGCTGAGATCTGGGTGATCTGGGTGTCCTGCTGATCGATCCCCGTTGCGAGCTGTTCGCTGGATGCGGCGATCTCCGTCGAGGCCGAGGCGACCTCGCGGGTGGTGCCGGCGACCTCGCCGATCAGCTTCTGCAGGCGCTCCATGAAGGTGTCGAACCACTTGGCGAGCTGGCCGATCTCGTCCTCGCGCTTGATGTTCAGGCGCTTGGTCAGATCGCCCTCGCCCTCGGCGATGTCGCGGACCATCGCGACCATCGAGTTGATCGGGCGGGTGAGCAGACGCCCTAGGACGAAGACGAAGCCGGCGACCGCGATGACGACGACGGGGACCGTGAACGCCGCCCCGCGCATCATGAATCCGGCCACCTGGGCGTCGAGCCCGTCGAGGGGCATGGCGATCTCGTAGGCGCCGTGGGTGTCGCCGACCTTCCAGCCCTCCATGCGGAAGCCGAGCAGGTCGCGCCCCTGCGCATCGCCGCCGTGGACACCGGGGTCGCCGTGGCACATCATGCACGACTGACCGAGACGGATGGCGCGCATGTAATGCAGCGTGTTGGTCTCTGGGTTGATCCTTCCGAGGTAGTCATGGCCGCCCGTTGCGACCTGCGACTCGAGATCGCGCAGCAGCGAGGCGCGGAATCCGCCCGGCTCCGGCTCGTTGTCCTTGTTGCGCGCGTTGAAAGCCGCGACACGGAAGTCGATCCCCTCGACGACGGCCGCCTCCTCGGCGGTCGTCCAACCGACGACGACCGGGATGGTGTTGAAGAACCTCGTGTCTCGGTAGGAACGCCCCTCGTCGATCTGCTGCTGGGCCTCGGCGACTAGGGCCTCCATGTCGAACGCGCCCTCGGCGATCAGCCTGCCCGCGTAGTCCTTTGCCTGGTCGGCGACCGCCGTGAACGCCGCCGCCTTCTCCATAAGCAGCTGCTCGCTGTCGGTGCGGTACCCCTTGGTGAAGACCGCGTAGTTCACGCCGATCGCGATCAGCAGGATCACGACGGACGCCAGAATGATCTTTGTCGAGAGCCCGAGCGATCGGAAGAGAGCGGCCATGGGAGTACCTCTTGATCTCTTGAACACCGTGCGGCGGCGCCCGCCGTCATTGCAGGCGTGACATCGGAGGTCGGATTGAAAGCAATGACATCCGGTATTCAAAAAGCCCATCGAGATGCGTTGCCCCGCTACCAACAGGCGGTGTCGCTGCTCTTCCGAGCCCCCCTTTTCGAAGTGGGCCCGGGCCCTTGGGCGCTATAAACAGACAACATTGTAAGATAATCGCCAATGGCTCCCGCAGGTTTGACCAAGTAGAAAACGGCGAGCCCCGTTCGGGGCCCGCCGTGGAGTCGGAGCCGGAATCGCGGTCGGTGAACCGGTCAGTTCGCGATCTTGAACCGACCGACCAGTTCCTGGAGCTGCTCGGCCTTGGAGCTGAGCTGGGCGGCTGCGGTCGCGGCCTGCCCGACGCCTTCGGACGACTGGCGCGTCACCGCCGAGATCGACTCGAT
>SLFH01000403.1 GCA_007124345.1 Phycisphaerales bacterium
ACAGTGCTGACCAAACGCACCGGGCGCCCCCGGGCGCCGTTCTCTCGCGGTGCGCTCTACGCGATGCTCGTCCTGGTCTCCGTCGTCTTCGCGGCGCCCCTGATCTGGATGGTCTCGACCTCGCTCAAGCCGGCGGAAGAAACGCTCACGACGGAGCTGCGCCTTCTGCCGTCCGAGCCGGCGAGGATCCCCGAGTACGCCGTGCGCCACTACACCGAGGCGTGGAGGGACCCGATCGTCGACTTCCCCCTCTACCTGCGCAATACGCTGATCGTCGCGGCGCTCTCGGTCTCGGGCGTGGTGGTGTCGAGCACAATCGCGGCGTACGGCTTCGCCAGACTGCGGTTCAGAGGCCGCAAGATCTGCTTTGTCGTGGTGCTGGCGACCATGATGATCCCGTTCCCCGTGCTGATGGCGCCGCTGTATGTGATCTTCAAGGAGCTGGGCTGGATCGGCTCGTTCCGCCCGCTGTGGGTGCCGGCCTGGTTCGGGCACGCCTTCAGCATCTTCCTGTTGCGACAGTACTTTATGACGATCCCCAAGGAGCTCGACGAGGCGGCCCGGATCGACGGGTGCGGGCACATCGGGATCTTCACGCGGATCATCCTGCCCCTGAGCCGCCCGGCGATCGCGGTGGTGGCGCTGTTTTACTTCATCTTCGTCTGGAACGACTTCCTCGGCCCCCTGATTTTCCTGCAGCACCGCGACCAGTTCACGCTGGCGCTGGGGCTGCAGGCCTACCAGTCGCAGGCGGGGGCGACATCGTGGAACCTCTTGATGGCCGCGAGCGTGATGGTGATTCTGCCGGTGCTTGTGCTCTTCTTCCTGACCCAGCGTACCTTTGTCGAGGGCATCGCCACGCAGGGGCTCAAGGAGTGAGCCGGGCGTCCCGTTTGGAGCACCTTGATGCAAACGCTGCAACAGAACCTCGAACTGCTCGACGACCTGCTCGACGAGGCGATCGCCGACGCCTTCGGCCCCGAGCTCGCCTCGGCCATCGCCGAACTCCGCCGGACCGCCACCTCCGGGGAGCACGAGACTACCCGCCTCGACGCCCTGGCCGAACGGCTCAAAGAGGCCGAGCTGGAAACCATCGAGCGGACGCTCAACGCCCAGACCTTCCGCTTCCACCTGCGCAACAATGCCGAGCGGCTCGAGATCGAGCGCGTCAACCGCGAGCGGGCGATGAAGGCGACGCCCGAGTCGCCCCGGCACGAGTCGGTGCGCGAGGCCGTCAGCCGCGTGATGAACCTCGGCGTCAGCCGCGAAGGGTTTCTCGAACGCCTCTCGCGGATCGAGATCGAGCCGACGCTGACGGCCCACCCGACCGAGTCGCGGCGCAGGACGATCCTGCACAAGCAGCGGGAGATCGGCGACTCACTCCGACGCCTCTCGCAGGAGCTGACACCCCAGGAGCGCGAGGGCGAGACGCAGCGCCTCCGCCACCTGCTCCGCCTGCTCCTGGCGACCGACGAGGTGCGTTCGCAGAAGCTCAGGGTCGACGAGGAGGTCAACAACGGGCTCTATTTTCTGTCCGGGGCGATCTGGACGGTCGTGCCGCGCCTGCAGCGCGACATCGCCTCGGCGATCGCCGACTGCTTCGGGGGCGACCCGGTCAGCCCGGCGGACCTGCCGCCGCTGCTCCGCTACCGGACCTGGATCGGGGGCGACCGCGACGGCAACCCGCTGGTGACGCCCGAGGCGACCGAGCGGGCCCTGACGAAGCTGCGCGAAGCCGCCGTGGATCTGCACTGCGAGGCCTTGATGCGTCTGCGCCACGAGCTGTCGGTCTCGACGCGACGCGTGCCGGCGCCGACCCGCCTGCTCGAGGCGATCGAGGCGGACCGGAAGCTCTGCCTGGTGGACGAGGACGCGACGCGCCACCTGGCGCACGAGCCCTACCGCGTCCGCCTGCACCAGATCATGGCCCGCCTGCAACGCTGGAAGGACGACCCGGGGATCTACCACGCCGACGCGTTCGTCGCCGACCTCGAGCTGATCCGCGAGGCCCTGCGCGAGTCGGGGCTCGGCGAGGTCGCCGATTCGGGCGTGCTGGCCGACGAGATCGTCCGGGCCCGCGCTTTCGGGCTGCACCTGGCCTCGATGGACATCCGCCAGCACTCCAAGGTCCACGAGGAGGCGGTGGGGGAGTTCCTGCGTCTCGCCGGCGTCGAGGGCTCGTACGCCTCGCTCGACGAGGCGGCCCGCATCGAGCTCCTGCGCAAGGAACTCGTCAGCCCCAGACCGCTCCTGCCTCCCGACGCGGCGCTGGGCGAGGCCGCCCGCGGCGTGCTCGACTGCTACCGCGTCGTGCGCGGAGCGATCCGGCGCGACCGGCGCAGCATCGGCGCCACGATCATCAGCATGACCCACACCCTCAGCGACATGCTGGAGGTGCTGGTGATCATGAAAGAGGCGGGGCTGTTTAGCGCGGGGGTGGGCGAGCTCGATGTCGTGCCCCTGTTCGAGACGGTCGACGATCTGGAAGCCGCGGGCCCGCTCTTGGGCGAGCTGTTCACAGACCCCGTCTACCGCAAGCACCTGCAGGGGCGCGGGCAGACGCAGGAGATCATGCTCGGCTACTCCGACTCGAACAAGGACGGCGGGTACTGGGTCGCCAACTGGTCGCTGCACAAGGCGGAGGAAAGGCTCGCGAAAGTCTGCCGCGAGCACAGCGTCCGCTTCCGCTTCTTCCACGGGCGGGGCGGGACGGTCGGGCGGGGAGGCGGCCGGGCCAACCGGGCGATCCTGGCGGCGCCGCCGGTCAGCCGCAACGGACGGATCCGCTTCACAGAGCAGGGTGAGGTCATCAGCTTCCGCTACGGGCAACCGGCGCTGGCGCACCGGCACATCGAGCAGATCGTCGGCGCGATGATCCTCACCGCCGACGATTCGCAGGTCGACAGGGGCCCCGACGACGCGATCGGACCGAACGACATCGAGGTGATGGACCGGCTGGCCTCCGATTCGCGTCGCGCGTACCGCGATCTGATCGACAACGATGATTTCTGGGCGTTCTACACCAAGGCGAGCCCGATCGCGTTCATCGGCGACCTGCCGATCGCCAGCCGCCCTGTCTCGCGTTCGGGCGGCGCCGTGAACATGGACAACCTGCGCGCTATCCCGTGGGTCTTCGCGTGGACGCAGATGCGGGCGATCGCGCCCGGCTGGTTCGGCATCGGCGCCTCACTCGGTCGCCAGATCGAAGTGGACGACGCGTTGGCGGAGCGCCTGTCGCAGTGGTACCGCTCGTGGCCGATCTTCAGAGCCATGCTCGACAACGCCCAGCAGGAGATGGCCCGCGCCAGACTCCTGATCGCCCGGCGGTACGCCGACCGAGTCGGCGGGGACGCCTGCGAGCGGGTGATGCGCTCACTCGAGGAGGACTTCCGCCTCGCCGAGCGGGCCGTCCTCCGCATCACCGGCCAGGAGCGCCTGCTGGACAACAACCCCGTCATCAAGAGATCGATCGCGGAGCGCAACCCCGACACCGACCTGCTGAACCTCGCGCAGATCGAGCTCCTGCGCCGGGCGGCGGGGGCCGACGAGGGCTCGATGATCCGCCTCAGATCGGTGCTCTTTACCAGCATCAACGGGATCGCCGCGGCTATGCAGG
>SLFH01000264.1 GCA_007124345.1 Phycisphaerales bacterium
ACCAGTTCTAACTCGCGCCACCCCGCTTGAGACGGCGCAGTGACATCCACCAAGCCCATCCGAAACTGGTGGCCGAGGACGTCTGCTTGAGGAATCTTCTGATTCATGAGTTGTGAAGCGAGTTCGACGATCGACAACGCGCAGAGCAAGAATTGGTTACCGGCTCCAAGCCGGTTCGGTGCTACCTTTAAGGTCGGCTAAGCTTAACCTGCGACGCGATGGTTGTGCAACTTACCCGCCCCCGCTCAACCACCGGCGCATGTCAAGATCGTCGGGGTCAATCCCCAAGTCCTTGTCCTGCAAGAGCTTGCGCAGCGCCTCGTCGTCGATGTCTTTCTGCTTCTGCGCACGCCGTTGCGCGTCGTCTTGGAGTGGTGCGTCCGGCTCTGTCGCTCGGGGCTCTTCGGCCGGCTCTTGCGCCAGCTCTTGTGCCCGCTGGCCCGTCTCGGGCTGTTTCGGGCGCATGCCGCGCGGGCGGCGGCGGGCCTCCGACGAGGGCGGCTCGGGCGTCGCATCGACCGACGCTCGCTGCTCTGCTTCCGTTTCGCTCGCCCGGTCGAAGTCGTGCTCGGCGTCGCCGATTTTCAGCGTGGGCAGGGGAGAGGCCGCGTCGCGCCCGCCAGCTCCCCCGCTGTTGCGCACGGCATCGGGCGCAGCCCCCGCCTCCAGCCCGAAGACCTCCAGCCAATGCCCCACCTCCGCCGGCGAGAGCGGGATCTCGTGCACGAACGAGGGCAGCGGGTCGGGGCGGCTTCGCTCGGCGTCTTCGGCGAGCTGTTTCAGGAACGACTCGCTCTTCATCCACGCCGCCCCGCGCCGCCTCGCCGCTTTGCGGATTCGGTTGTCCGAACTGACCACCAGCAGCCGCGAGGCGAAACTGGATCCCGCGATGATCTTTTCGATCTCGGCGTCCGCCTCGCGCCCGCCCCCGGCGTAGAGCACGCTGGCGGCGCCGATCCTGGCCGCGCTCGGCCCGGCGTGACCGGCCCCCGGGCGGACCCCGTCGCAGACGAAGGTCACCGGCCGCCCGGCGTGGCGGGACTGCTCGACCAATGCCGCCAGCCCGGCGAGCTCCAGCCCTGCCAGGTGCTCTGGAAGGACGCCGGTGGCGTGGAGGACATTGAACGCGTCGATGACGAGCATGCTGTCTTTGCCGGCCTTCGCCGGTGCGTCGGGCTTTGCCGGCCTTCTCCGGTGCGAGGAAGCCCAGCCTCCGAGGGAATCTGATCTTCTGTGCATCGTTGGCGGGGCCGGGGCCCCGGTCGCCCGCGGGTCGCCCCTGCCGGTTCGCCGGCCCGACTTGATCCGGCGGAGCTTTGGGCCTTCAATCGGGACCCCGCTTCGGCGGGGAATCTCTGTAAGTCCGCCCCGCGCCGAGCGCCGGGGCCAGTGAATGTGGATCAACCGCCCCGACAGGGGCGTGGATAACGGGAGTGCTCATGGCGATCCGGATCAAGTCTCGCGGCGGCGAAGATGTCAACCAGATGCTCCGCAGGTTCAAGAAGCTCTGCGAGAAAGAGGGTCTGACCAAGGACATCAAGAAGAAGGAGTTCTACGAGAAGCCTTCTGAGCGCCGTCGGCGCGCCGCCCGCAAGGCGCAGAACCGCCGGATCCGCGCCGAGACCAAGCGGAGCTAAGCCCCTGCCTGTTCCGGGGGATTTCACTCCGGGCCTCGTCGGCAGCGTTCCAAGACCCACCAAAACCGGCTGCTTGCGGCCGGTTTTTTGCTGCGCCGATCGGCGCACAAGCCGGCCCAATCCTGATCGGTCCCGATCGTGCTGCGCACAAGTCCCCCAGCAAGTTTGCGGGTGCTATGCTTGCCGCCCACAGCGGCGGCGTTTTGCAACGATCGGCAGGCGCCCTGGCCGGATTCAGGCCGGGCCCCCGCTGCCCGCACCACAACCGATGGGACCGCCGGTCCCCATCTCTCACGGAGACACAGCACCATGGCGGGGATGATTCTGGCGACAATGACAGACTTTCCTTGGTGGCCATACGCGCTCGGGCCGCTCGGCGGCATCTTCGCGCTGGTGATGGCCGTCGTGTTCAGCAAGTCCGTCATGCAGCGTTCTGAGGGCGACTCCGAGATGGTCCGCATCGCCCAGGCCGTCCGCGACGGCGCGATGGCCTATCTGGTGCGGCAGTACAAGGTCGTCGCGGCGGTCTTCGTCGTGCTCGTCGTCTTCCTCGGCATCATGTACGCCCTCGGCCTCCAGTCGATCTGGACGATGCTCGGCGTACCCGTCGCAGGCCTGCTCTCGGGCCTCTGCGGCTGGTTCGGCATGAAGATGGCCACCAACGCTTCGGCGCGTACCGCCTTTGCCGCCAAGGAGTCGCTCAACGACGGCCTGACCGTCGCCTTCCGTTCCGGCGCCGTCATGGGCCTGATCGTCGTCGGCCTGGCGCTGCTCGACGTCTCCTTCTGGTTCCTCGTCTTCAACGCCTTCACCGACTTCGACCTCCGCGTGCTGACGACCGTG
This sequence comes from Phycisphaerales bacterium, assembly GCA_007124345.1. Lineage (GTDB taxonomy): Bacteria > Planctomycetota > Phycisphaerae > Phycisphaerales > UBA1924 > SLFH01. Next base: position 2,481 of record SLFH01000264.1, read on the forward strand.
ATGCTCAGCTTCGGCATGGGCGCCTCGACGCAGGCGCTCTTCGCCCGCGTGGGCGGCGGCATCTACACCAAGGCCGCCGATGTCGGCGCCGACCTCGTCGGCAAGGTCGAGGCCGGCATCCCCGAGGACGACGCACGCAACCCCGCCACCATCGCTGACAATGTCGGCGACAATGTCGGCGACGTCGCCGGCATGGGCGCCGACCTCTACGAGTCGTACTACGGCTCGATCTTGGCGACGCTCGCGCTGGGCGCCGCCGCGGCCTTCACCATCGCCGGCATCAACCAGCCGGCCCTGGCGATCGCGCTGGCCTCGGTGCCGATCGGCCTTGCGGGCCTGGGCATCTTCTGCTCGATCGCGGGCGTCTACGCCGTGAAGGCCAAGGAGGGCGCGAACTTCGCGCAGCTCCTCAAGGGCCTGCACATGGGCGTGTACGCCGCCTCGGCGCTGATCATCCTCGGCGCCGGCGTGCTGCTGTACACCGTGCTGGGCATGACCGGGGCAGCCGAACACCTCGCGGGCATCACGAGCTGGTGGCGCATCTGGCTGGCGATCATCGTGGGCCTGATGGCCGGCAACGTCATCGCCTACGCCACCGAGTACTACACCAGCTACGAGCACCGCCCGACCCAGCGCATCGCCGAGCAGGCCCTCACCGGCCCCGCAACCGTCATTATCTCCGGCGTCGCCGAGGGCATGAAGTCCACGTGGGCCTCGCTCCTTACTGTCGTCGTCGCCATCATCGCCGCCTTCACCCTCTCCGGCGGCGGCGAGAACTTCCTCATGGGCCTCTACGGCGTCGGCATCGCCGCCGTCGGCATGCTCAGCACCCTCGGCATCACACTCGCCACCGACGCGTACGGCCCCATCGCCGACAACGCGGGCGGCAACGCCGAGATGACCGGCCAGCCCCCGCATGTCCGCGAGCGCACGGACATGCTCGACTCCCTGGGCAACACCACCGCCGCCACCGGCAAGGGCTTCGCCATCGGCTCGGCCGCCCTCACCGCGCTGGCCCTCTTTGCCGCCTACATCCAGATCGTCCAGACGCAGATCACCAGCCAGTCGGTCAGCTTCGCCCGCGCCAACCAGGTCGCCATGGCGACCGACAACCTGCCCGTCGCCCAGTACGAGGG
>SLFH01000046.1 GCA_007124345.1 Phycisphaerales bacterium
CGCAGGTTCTCGCGGTGCCGGCGGACGACGCGCCCGATGCCCGGCGTCTCGGGCGGGACCTCCGCCGCGAGATTCTGGAACGGGCAGCCCCGGTACCCGCTGCTCTGGAACCAGGGCTCCAGCGACCGGAGCGGCGCCAGCAGTCGCTCCCGCGCCGTCGCGCCCTCCGAAGCGACCACGCGAAGTTCCGCGATCTCGTGGTCGGCAAGGTGCTCGGCGTAGGCGACGACCAGATCGTCCTTGGAGGGGAAGTGGGTGTAGAACGAGGCCTTGGCGACGCCCGACTCGGCGATGATCTGGTTGATCCCCGTCGCCCTGATCCCCTGGCGGTAGAACAGGTCGATGGCGATCCGGAGGATGCGTTCGCGGGGCGGGGGATTGGTCTCGGCGGTCGCCACGGAGCGAAGTATGGCACAAACAGACAGGTCTGTCTAGTCGCTCGCCCCAAAAAATCTCTCCACAGGTTTTCCCTGATACTTCCATCCCCATCTGCGGGGATACCCGTAGAAAAAGCCCCGGAATCGTTACACTCCCGCCCGTGACCACTGAGCGGAGCGGGAACCTGCTGAAAGCCCTCGGGCCGGGCATTCTCTTTGCCGGGGCCGCGATCGGTGTTTCCCACCTCGTGCAGTCGACACGCTCGGGGGCGATCTACGGCCTGACGCTGTTGCCCCTGATCATCCTCGTCCACCTGCTCAAGCTCCCGGCGATGCTGGCGGGGCCGAGGTACGCCGCGGCGACCGGGACCTCCCTCCTCGAGGCCTACCGGCGTCAGGGGCGCTACACCCTCGCGATCTTTGCTGTGATCGTGACGGGGACGGCCTTTGCGATTCTCGCAGCGATCTCGATGGTGACCGCGGCGATCTTCAAAGCCGCGGTGCTCGTGCCCGTCTTCGGAGTGACGGAGGCCGAGCTGACATGGGTCTGCGTCGGGCTGCTGGGCGTCGGGGCGTGCATCCTCGCGGCGGGGGGCTTCGCCTGGCTCGACAGGGTGATGAAGGCGCTCATGGTCGTGATGCTGGTGACGACGATGGTCGCCGCGGGCGCCGTGCTCCCCCGGATCGATTTCTCGATCTCGCTCGAGTGGCCTCCGGGGGTGACCGGCGCGGCGTCGATGGTGTTCATCGTCGCGCTGATCGGCTGGATGCCGGCGCCGCTCGACATCACGGTGTGGAACTCGCTCTGGACGATCGCACGCTCCAAGCGCACCGGCACGAGCCCGACGGCCCGAGTCTGTCGCGCCGAGTTCCTCATCGGGTTCGGTCTCTGCCTGCTGCTGGCGTGCGCGTTCGCGGTGCTCGGGTCGGTGGTGATGCGCCAGAACGGGGTGGAGCCGTCGCCCTCACCCGCGGCGTTTGTCGCGCAGCTCTTCTCCCTGTACGAGAGCGTCTTCGGCCCGTGGATCACGCCCGTGATCGGGGCGAGCGCGCTGGCGGTGATGTTTTCGACGCTCCTGACGGTGCTCGACGCGCTGCCGCGGAGCATCGTGGTGCTGGTCGCGCGGTTCGGCGGCCCGGAGCGCCCGTGGGACGAAGGCGCCACACGCGACCTGTCGCGAACAAAGGGGTATTGGATCGCGATGGCGGCGATCGTGCTGGGGGCGATGCTGCTGGTCGGCCGCTTCCGCGGGAGCATGACGGGGCTTGTCGACTTGGCGACCACGCTGAGCTTCCTCGGCACGCCCCTGCTGGCGTGGTTCAACCATCGCGCGATGACAGCGCCCGAAGTGCCTGTTGAGTTCTGGCCCGCGCGTCTGACACGGGCCGTGAGCCTCGCGGCGGTGGTGTTCTTTGCGGGATTCGCGCTGGTGTTTCTGTGGACGAAGATCGTGTAGTGCGGCTCGTGGCTGACTCGGCCCCGGCACAAATCCAATGGGCCAAAGGAAAGGCCGGCCTCGGATCGCTCCAAGGCCGGCCCCCCGTTCGCTTTGTTCGCTTGATGTTCTGTGCCCGGCCAACCAGAACGGACCGGAACCCCACACAAGAATTTACACTTCGATGCCACCCAGAGTTCTGGTACTCTGGCGTCGCTGCGTGATGCAGACCGTCACTTGAGGCAGCCGTGCATCCCGCGGGTGCACAGCGCTCACATCTAATGGCGTAATCAGGCGATCGAAGCGGCAGCCTATTGAAAGTTTTTCTTCGGGAGGGTCGAGTGCAGCAGGGGGAGGAGACACAAGCCGCCACGGAGGTCTTCCTTCGGGTTCTTGACGAGCTCCGCAGGGTCGCCGCGGACTTTTTCCGCGATGAGAGGCCCGGGCACACACTCCAGCCGACCGCCGTCATCAACGAGCTCTGGCTCAGGCTCGCCGACCGCCCCGACCTCTCGTTCCAGAACGAGAAGGCGTTCATGGCCTATGCCTCCCGTGCGTTCCGCCATGTCCTGATCGACCACGCACGCCGAAAAAACGCCGATCGCCGAGGCGGGGGCCGCCGGAGGTCCTTCGCCGTCGCCGATCTGGAGTCCCCCCGACGCGGCCCCGAACTGGCGATCGAGGTCGCCGAGCTGCTCGATTCGTTCGAAACGGAGGATCCGCGTGCCGCGCGCGTCGTCGAAATGCGCTTCTTCGGCGGGATGACCGAACTGGAGATCGCCGATGTGCTCGGCGTCAGCCCGCGGACGGTGAGGAAAGACTGGGCCTACGCACGGGCCTGGATGGCGGACAGTCTGCGTGAAGACAAACCGACCAAACCCGAGTGATCCGACCAAACGGATCTTCCTGGAAGCGCGCGAACTCCCGCCGCACGAGCAGGAACACTTCGTCTCCGGCGCTGCGGCCGGGGACCAACGCATCGCCACGCGCGTGATGAGCCTGCTCAGCGCCGAGCGTTCCGAAGCCGCGACCGCCATCGACACCCCGGCGATCGACCTACACGACCTCCATCGCTCCGCGCACCCCGATCCCGAGCCCGGCTCGCTGCCCCACCTGGGCGACAAGTACATGCCCGTCCGACTCATCGGCTGCGGCGGCGCCGGCGATGTCTACCTGTACGAGCAGACCCGCCCCATCCGCAGGCCCGTGGCGATCAAGCTGCTCCGCCCGGTTGTGGTCTCGGGCACCGGCGCCGAACGCCTCAGGCGCGAGGCTCGCCTCTTGGCCGGGCTCGACCACCCCGGCATCGCCCGACTGCTCGATGTCGGCGAGGCCGCCGACGGAAGACCGTTCATCGTCATGGAGTTTGTCGACGGCCCGCCCATCGACCGCGACTGCATCAAGCACGAGACCACACTGCCCGACCGCCTCGCCCTCTTCCGCGAACTCTGCGACGCCGTACACCACGCCCACCAGCGCGGCGTGATCCACCGCGACATCAAGCCCGCCAATGTGCTGGTCGAACGCACCGGGGGCCGCCCCCGCGTCCGCCTAGTCGACCTCGGGGTCGCGAGGCTGATCGACGACGGGCTGAGCCCCGGACCGAGCCTGACGATGGCCGGCGCAATCGTCGGCTCGTTCGGCTTCATGAGCCCCGAGCAACGCCGAGGCGAGCGGGCCGATACGCGGAGCGATGTCTACGCCCTCGGGGTCCTGCTCTACTGCCTGCTGACAAAGGCGCTGCCCCCCGCGCAGGCGCCGGCCGACCAGCGGGCCCTCGCGCAGACCGCG
>SLFH01000095.1 GCA_007124345.1 Phycisphaerales bacterium
GGCGTTGAAGTCGGCGGCGGGGTCGGCCGCGGCGAAGAGGGCGAGGAACCCGAAGAAATCGTCGGCGTCGACCACGCCGTCAGTGTTCGTGTCGGCTGGGCAGAAGAGTGTGGCGTCGATCTCGACCCAGGCGCCCGCGCCGTCGGGACGGGTCGCGGTGATGAGGAGCTTGCCCGTGTCGCCGGGCGTACCGCTGATGGTGAGCGTGTAGGTTGCCGGAGTCGGTTGTGCGGGGGCGATCGGGCCGATTGAGGCCGGTTCGGCGGCCAGATCAAAGTCTGCCGACTCGGCGCGGAGGGTGAGGTTGCGCGGGTCGGTGTCGCTGCTGGTGATCGTCAGGGCGACTTGGGTTGGGAAGCCGTCGCGGGCGCGCAGTGCGGGGCCGGCTTCGACCTGGAGCAGTGACTCTGACAGGGCGATCAGTCTCGGATCGGCGGCCAGCCCCGGGCCCCAAACGCCGGCCCACGCGGCCTCATCTGCGCGAAGGTGAAGCTCGAAGAACTCTGTGAGCAGGGCGCGGGAGAGGGCGAGCTGGTCGGCACGGCTCATCGGCCCGCTATCACAGCCGAAGACGGATGAGTCCTGGAAGCCGCAGTGCCATCCGCCCTGGATGTCGATGAGTTGTCTCGGGCCGAGGCCGTTGTCGTACATCGGTCTGCCGTGGCTGGCGGTCGGGGTGATCGAGTCGTTTGTGCCGACGATCAGCCTGACGGGAATGGTGACCCCGGCCGCGGCCGCAATCGCCGATGGGTTGGTATTGGCAGGGGCGAGGGTGGCGAGGGCGGCGATCCGCGGGTCCTGGGCGGCCGCGAGCATGCTGGCGCCCCCGCCCATCGAATGGCCGGAGATCCCGAACGCGCCGGTGTCGACGGCGCCTTCGAGCCACGAGCCGGGCGAGGCGTGCTCGGTTTCAAGGAAGGTCAGGCAGAGGCTGAGCTCTTCGGCGTAGTTGGCGTGGTTGGGAAAGAGGCTCTGGGACGACTCGGTCGCGATGGTCAGGTAGCCCCACGAGGCGAGATGCTGGAGGATCGAGGTGTACCGGGTCGGCGGCTGGAGGAACCCGTGCCCGAATGACACGGCCGGGTAAGGCCCCCCGCTGCCATCGAGCGGGGCGTTCTGGCCGGGGGCCTCCGCGGGGTAGAAGAGCAACGCGTTGAAGCTGCCCCCGCCGGGCCGCTGGACCGAGACCTGACGCCAGCCTGCCTCGTACGGGCCGGGCTGGGCGTAGTCGGGGGCGGCGATCGCGGGCAGGGCCGGCAGCCCGAGGACCAGGGCGAATGCAAGGCTCAGTTGTCGCTTCATCTGGATCGGCATCCCCACCTCCTTGGATCGGCCGCGGGGTTGCTCGCGGCACTTCACGGGTTCTTCGGAAAGCGGTCAGCCCGGATGCGGCCGAACGGCTTGCAGCGATCCGCATCGCGATCTTGCCGTTGAAGCCCAGCACCGCGACCGAAAAATTTATCGGACGAAATGCCAGAGTTCGGTGTACAATTGAGGTGGGGTGGAGCGGAGGACTCTCGAGGTGCGGGCGACCAAAGGTTGCGACCGGCTGTGTTCACAGGTTCAGGGAGCCGATTAAGCGGCATCAGAACCGAGCATTACAACGCGGCCGCACTGTCGAGATGGCACGGGCAATGCCCGGACAGGCAGCGCATGCCCCAATCTGAGACGATCCTGAGCCGCTTCGACGCGGTGGTTCGGGCCCACGCGGATCGCATCGGGGTCGAGGGGAACGCTTGCTCGCTGACCTATCGGCAACTGGACAGAACTTCGCGGGCGATCGCCGCGGCGCTTTCGCGAGCGGGGGTACGCCCCGGCGACTTCGTGCCGATGCTGATGGGGCGTTCGCCGGCGTTCATCACGGGCGTGCTTGGGATCCTCCGGCTCGGGGCGGCGTACGCACCGATCGACCCGGAGAGCCCGGCGCCGAGACAGCGCCCGATGCTGGAACCGTTGCACGCTAAGGCGTGCCTCGTGGACGATGGCGTCGAGGCGCCTGAAGGGCTCGTGGTGATCAGGGCGGCGGAGCTTCTCGACCGTGCGATCACCGAAGCGGCCGAACCATCGACACTCGAAGGCATGGCTGCACCCGACCCGGAGTCGCCCGCTTATGCGATGTATACCAGCGGGTCGACAGGGGAGCCGAAAGGCGTGGTGGTGCCGCACCGCGCGGTCGTGCGGTTGGTGGTCGACGCAGACTATGCCGAGTTCGGCCCCGAACTCCGATGGGGCCTGCTGAGCGCAGTGGCGTTCGACGCCTCGACGCTGGAGGTCTGGGGCGCGCTCCTCAACGGCGGGTGCTGCGTCGTGCAGGAAGCTGCGTACCCGTCGCTTGACGAGTTGGCTCGCTTTCTGAAGCAGCGGCGAGTGGACTGTGTGTGGCTGACTGCGGCGCTCTTCAACACGATGGTCGACCAGCACGCCGATTCGATGCGCACCCTGCGTCAGTTGCTCACCGGAGGAGAGCGAGAAAGCATCCGCCATATCCGGAGGTTTAAGGAGTACTGCCCCGGCGTACGCATTATCCACGGCTACGGCCCGACAGAGAACACGACATTCAGTCTCTGCTGCACGATCACCGAAGCGGATCTGCAAGACGATCGTGTGCCGATCGGCCGCTCGATCCGCGGAAGCGTCGAGCGCATCGTGGAGCCCGGGTGCTTCGATACTTCAGACGAGCGGGAGCAGGGAGAACTGCTCGTCGGCGGCGATGGCCTGGCGTTGGGCTACCTCGGACGGGAAGACCTGACGAAGGACAAGTTCGTCTTCGATTCTGATGGCGCCCGCTGGTACCGGACCGGCGACCTAGTCCGCCGGCTGACAGACGGCTCGGTGCTGTTCCTCGGGAGGCTCGACCGCCAAGTGAAGATCAGGGGCCACCGCATCGAGCCCGACGAGGTCGAGGCAGCGCTGAGTGCCTGCCCCGGTGTACGCCAGGCGGCGGTGCTTGTGCGTGGTGACTCCGGCGTCGACCGCCACCTGGTCGGCGTGTTTGTTCCGGAGAACGGGGCGACCGAGGCGGCCGTGCGAGCCTGCCTGGAAGCCAAGCTGCCACGGCCGATGATCCCGGGCCGCATTGTATCAGTCCGGGAGATGCCCCGGGGCTCGACAGACAAGGTGGACCGAAAGGCGCTCGATGAACAGCTCGACGGGATCCAACCGATCGGCGCGGCGGCCGACACCTCGGGCTTGACAGCAATCGAAGCGTCGCTCGCGGACTTGATCGGCAGCAGGCTGAACTACCAAGGCCCCATCGGGCCCAAGACCGGGTTCGCATCGATCGGCGGGCACTCACTCGCGGCGATGCGGTTGTGCGCGGACATCCACAGCGCGTTCGGTGTTTCGCCGACGCCGATCGACATCCTCAGGCTGCAGAGCGTCTCGCGGATCGCATCGCGAGTCGAAGAGCTTCGCCGTACGCCGACCGAAACTTCGCCGCACCAGAAGGCGTGCGATGCGGAAGACGGGGTCGGCGATATCCGCCAGCGGGTGCTGTTAGAGAGCGAACGCGATCCGACAGGGCGGGCGATGCTTGTGCACCAGGCATGGGTCGTTCGCCCGGGCATGGACACCGACAGATTACAGGCCGCGTGGA
>SLFH01000128.1 GCA_007124345.1 Phycisphaerales bacterium
GGCTCGGGCGAGGCGAGGAACGGGTCGGACGCCGCGGGCGTCAACGACTGCGCCGTCGGCGCCGCGGACGGAAGCACCGGAACCGAGCCCGAAGGGCGGAATCGCAGGAGGTCTCGCTGGCCCGCGGGGGGCGCGCTGCGCACATTCGGATCGATCGACGGGTAGTCCCAGGTCTCGCGCCGGAAGCCCCACTCCGGGTTGCCCGCGTCGCCGAGACGCTCGGGCGAGGGATACACCGAGAAAACATCCTCGGCCAGGATCGACGCGATGTAATCGGCCACCTGGCGCGGGACATCGTCCGTCGCCGCACGCGTCACAAAGGCGCGTCCGGCCCGACGGTCGCTCTTGCCGATCGCGGCGTAGAACACCGCCAGCACGGTCATCAGCGCGATCGTCCCGAGCACGAGCACGAGGATCGAGCCCCGCCGGCGACGCATCGTCGCGAGGATTCCCACGCCCCCGCTCTGCTGTTGTCCGCCATTGCGCATTACGATCTCCTGCTGCTTTGACCCGTCCCGTCCGGGCGCCCGGTGCCCGGCTCTCTCAGCTTCCAAGGTCGAAGATGAACTGGTAGGTCTGCTCGAAAGTCGGATCTTCCGGGTCTGCGAGCGTCATGGTGATCCGGACCAGCTTCGGCCAGGGCCACTCCATCGTTTCCTTCGGCTGCACCGCCGCCGCCTCCGCCCGCGCGAGCGGGTCGGCGATGTTGGCGAGCTGCTGGGGCGTCCGGAAGTTGCCCTTGCGCTGCGGGTCGTAGGTCGGGTCGGTCCCCGGCGCGAAGTAGGCGTAGATCGGGCCGCTCGCCACGATCGGGTCGACGCCGTGGATCAGGCCCTCCTGCAGCGTGCGGATCCTGGTCGCGCCCTGGATCGTCCCGCCGGCGTAGGCCCGGTTCTCGATCGCGCGGAGCGAAGGGCTGCGGTCCGCCTGACGGTCGGCGTCTGTGAAGAACTGGCCCGTCACATTGTCGACGACAAGGGGACGCACCGTGTCGGGATCGAATGAGATGTCGCTGCGGTAGAGCCTGATGAACGGCTGGTCCGAGCCCGGGGTGAAAGCCCCGGAGTTGTTGTTGTCCGCGAAGTCCGCCGAGCCGTACCAGATCAGCTCGCCGTGCCGGGGCGAACCGGGGTCGTGCTCGATCTGACCGAACGACCACTCGACGATGAACTCGCTGCACGCGGCCGAGCGAGGCCTCGACGGCGCACGCACGCGGTCGCTGGAGGCGGTCCTGGGCCGGAACCCCACAGACCGGGCGCCGACGAAGTTGTTGTTCACCAGCGCGAGCTGGTCGTTGGGACGGTCGGCCCGCTGGAACTCGTTGGCGTACTCGCGGAAGAGGTTGGGGGGCGAGAAGGCCGTCCGCATCCGCACGCCGCCGAGCGAGCGGAGCTGGCTGGGCCCGAACTCGGCGTCCTCGCCGTCGCTGTCGACGGGCATGAGCTGACGCATCCACGCGTGCATGGTCGAGACGAGCCCTTCGACCTCCGCCTGGCTCTGGGGCAGCGGCGTGCCCCCGCCCGGCGCGTTGCGACGCGGGCGGACACCGATCGGATCGTTGACGAACTCGGAGTCGTACGGGCCGATCGGGTTGAACGGGCCGGCGCCGGGCCCGATGCCCGTGTGCATCGCCCGGACATACGCCATCGCGTCTGGCAGGTCCATGGTCGCGATGTCGATCAGGCCGCTGGCGGCGATCATCCGCGCCGAGCGGGCCCCGCCGCCCTGATGGCGCAGGGTCGGCTCGGGCGAGCCGGTGTAGTCGACCGCCTCACCCAACAGCGCGTTGGGATATCGGAAGAGCGTCGGCATCGCCGGCTGGAACGCGATCTGACGCGAGCTGTCGCGCAGCCGCGTGTTGTTCGCGAGATTGCCCGTAAACCCCGGGAAGGCGTTGGGCACCTCGACAAGGTTCGCCGAGGGCGGGATCAGCACCGTGACATGGCGGAGCAACGCCCACTCGGAGGCGAGCTCGTTCACGCCGCCGGGCTGGCCGAGGTACCCCATCACCTCCGGGTCGTCGTGGAGGTTGAAGCCGGCCCCGACGCCGAAGTTGAAGTCAGGCTCCTCCAGAAACTCTCGCTGCTGGTTGTTCAGCCGCGGAGAGTTGAGGTCAAGCAGCGAGCCGTGCCCGTAGTAGATCCGCGCCGTCGTGCCCGATCGGTTCGCCAGCGTCGACAGGGGCGACCTCGCGGTGGAGAAGTTCCCGTTGGCGAAGAAGACGATCTCGTCCACCCGCCGCGGACGGCGCTCGGCCGTCGGCTGGTCGAGATACAGGGGAACCAGCAGCGGCTCGGGAACGCCGGGAGAGCTGTACAGCGGGCGGTCGTAGGCGTATGCGTGCCGGATCACCAGGGCGCCCTCGCGGGTGATCGCCCGGAAGTCCGCTCGCATCTGATGCTCGACCGACGCCGCGATGCGGTTCAGCTTGCTCACACGCTGGCCGACGCTGACCGTCGCGCCGGCGGAGGCGAAGAGCGTCGCCAGGGCGAGCGTGATCAGCACCGCGGCGGCGATGCCCGCGAGCAATTCCAGCAGGGTGAACGCCTGACGCCGGCGCGACGCGGGCTTGGCCGGAAACAGTGCTTGGAGTCGCTTGTTCATGGCTTCACCGTCATAATCCGCACCGCCGAGGGTGTCTGGGGCACGAACACGATCTCGCCGAGTTCACGCGAAGTGGACACCGTCCCGGGCACCGGCGGATCGACAATCAGCGCGTTGCCGCGTGCGCTGTCGACGCCGCGGACCGTGTACACCACGCCCAGTCGGTCAACAAACTTCTGCCCAGGACGCGAGAGCTGCAGCCAGTTGACGCCGTCGGTGCCCCCGCCGACGCGGACCGGCACGCGGTCTCGCGGGAACTGCGAGCCGACGCTCGGTGAGCCCGGGGGCGCGTAGTTCACGCCCGGCTCGACCTCGAGGCTCACGATGTGCCCGTAAGTCCCGAAACCGTCGCCGGTCGCCCGGCCAGCCTCCGGACCCGTCGGCCTGACCGCGGTCGCGATCCGCCTCCGATCGGCGGGCACGCCCGGGTCCGCGAGCCGGTCGAACAGCGTGATCAGCCGATTGTTGCGTCGCTCGTCGGGCAGGTTCAGCAGGCGGGCGTCGATCGGGCGGACGAAGATCGCGATCTGGATCGGGTCGAGCACGCTGGGCTGCGCCTGACCGCCCGAACTGAAGCGAGTCGGCGCACGCCTGGCCACGAAGTCCCACACCAGCCGCGGACGACCGGCGTTGTATGAGGTCGGGCGGGGCCAGAGCCGGTCGCCGACACGGACGAGCAGTTCCTCCCCGTCGTCGCTGACGGCAACGAGGATGTCCCCGAAGTCAACGCCCAGGATCTCGCCTGTGCTGGAGAGGAAGCTGTTGTTCTCGTCGATCAGGACCCACTCGCCGTCGCGCGACCAGTCCAGGTCGCGCCGCCAGGCGTCGAAGCCCCGGGGCATGTCGATCCCGTCGCTCTGGGCCTGCCCGGGGCGGGACGGGAGCACGGCGCGGAAACCGAGCGACTCGTGGGAGCGCAGCCAGCTCTCGGCGGCCGCGGCAGCCTCGACACCGCGCGTCTCGTCGACGGCGATGCGCTGCTCGCGCACCACCACCGGAAAGACCGCCGCCAGACCGAGCAACCCGAGCGAGAGCACGAGCACCGCGATCAGGATCTCGACCAGCGTGAAGCCGCGACGGGCGCGGCGGGTGTTGATGCGTTCGTGTGCCATCATCCGCCCTCCTCCGGCGGAAGCACCGGGATCACATCGCCGTTGTAGCGGTCGACGACGAACACACTCGCCCCCTCGCCCTCTGCGAACAGTTGGTTGAGCCCCTCGACGATCTGGGTGGGGATCGAGGGCGCCGGCCTGCCGCCCCGCTGCCAGTCGTCGTAGAAACTCCCGCTGACCGAACCGATCCGGGCGTTCTCTAGTCCACGCTGGCGGAGCAGACCGACCATCCGCGACGCGTCGTAGAGCGCAAAGCGGGAGACGGGCCTGGCGAGCACGGTGTCGGGCGAGCGGTCACCGATCAGCCGTTCACGCGCGACATCGTTCATCGACGTAGCGAGCGCTTCCTTGACCAGCGCGATGTGGTCCACGCGCCGGTCCGGGCGGAAGCGGTCCTGGTCCCAGGGCCCACCGCCTCTGAACGAGGTGCTTGGGGCGGGGTCGTAAAACAGCGCCGGCCGGTTGTCGCCCGAGGCGAGACGCCCCGTGCCCGACTCGAAACGAACAAAGAAGCTCTGACGCTTGCGCCCTTCGCGGTCCGCGTCGCTTGCGCCCGAGACCGTCCGGTCGTAGAACCCGCTCTCGGGGAACATCCAATGGCTCATGTTCCGTCGATAGCGGGACTCGCTGTACCACCCGTAGTCCTGCGTGTCGTCCTGACCGACGATCTGGCCCGCCGACACGAAGCCCTGCACGAAGAAACTCGGCGGAAGCCGGATCGGCTCGCTCGAAGGGTCGGCGACGAACACCTCGATCTCCCGGGGCATCCCCACCTGCAGCAGCAGGTCGTCGCCGGCCACGGAGGTCGGGATGCGGTGCACGCCCACCCGACGGCAGGCAACGATCGTCATCCGCCCGCCGGGCTCATGCAGGAACAACGCCGCGGAATCGCCGCCGTCGACAGACTGCAGCGCGACATCCTTGGCGTTGGCGACCGCGACCCTGAGCTTGGTGTCCGCCAGCGACTCCGACGAACCGCGCAGCATCGCGTTAAAACCGGGCACCGCGAACGCCGCCAGCAGGATCAGGATCACCACGACCCCGAGGATCTCGATCAGCGTGTACCCCGGGCGTGCGCCGGAGGTGTGATTGACGCTCGTTGTGCGCATCATCTGCCCCCCAGAATCACGATGTTGTCTCGCCACACCCGCTCGCGGACATCCGCGTCGGAGACCGTCGTCGGCGCGTTGGTCAGCCGACGCAGGTCGCTGATGTTCTCTGTTCCGAACAGGCCGTCACGCCCCGCCCCGACGATCGCCCAGCTCGCGCCCATCAGTTCGGTGAGCTCCGTTTCGGCGCGCGACTCGCGGTTGTCGGCGGGCCACGAGGTCCGGCCGGCTTCGTCCCATGTCCTTGGGTTTCGCAGCACCAGCGGCACATTCGTGAAGTCCGCCCGCCGGTCCCCGGGGCCGAGGTTCGAGAAGTTGCGCCACCGGTAAAAACGCCAAGCCCGGCCGTTGGAGTCGACGATCCCGATCACATTCTCGTCGGGGTTGCCCGTGGGCGAGCCGGCCGCATGCTCCCCGAACTCCAGCTCGTCGACATACCCGCGCTGCAGCGCCGAGCCCCGGGGCGTAAAGAACGCCTGGTACTCCCGCCCCCGCCCGTCGAAAGCGCCGTCGGCGCGGGGGGCGCGCATCGCCGGGCCCCGCACGCCGTCGATCGGGTTGCCCTCGCCGTCGTCCATGTCGGCGGCGCCGCCGAGGTAGTACGCCAGCGTAACCTTGCTGTACCTCTTGTCGCTCACGCCCGCCCCGGCGCTGATCGTGCCGCTGTGCCACGCCTCGCCCGGGGCCGTGCGTCCGGCGAAACGGAACTGACCGGAGTCCTCCCGCACCGCGATGCGGTTGCGGTCGTTGACCGAGACAATCGGCCCCTCGTTCGCCGGCGCCAGAGGCCGCCCGTCGATCACCAGGGGGGGCAGGAAGCCGAACTCGTTGGCGAACTGCGTCGTCGCCACGCGCATCGAGTTGGCCGTCGCGGTGTCGGAAGCGGTCCTCGCCACGCGGAGCGCCCCGGCGATCCCCACCACGAGGATCGCCGCCAGCACCCCGACGACGACAATCGTCACCAACAGCTCGATCAGCGTGAAGCCGTATCGGCCGGGACCCCGGCGCGGAATGTTTGCGATCGCGTTGGCCATGGCAGCCCTCCCAATTCGGGCCTTAGACCGCCCCGCCCTGCAGCGAGTTGATCATCTCCACAAGCGGGAGGAACATCGCCACGACGATCGTGCCGACCATACCGCCCAGCACGACCACCATCAGAGGCTCGAGCAGCGACACCAGACCGGCGACCGCCACATCGACCTCTTCGTCGTAGTTGTCGGCGATCTTCATGAGCATCACATCGAGCTCACCGGTCTCCTCGCCCACGTCGACCATGTTCACCACGATCGCGTCGCAGACCTTGCTCTCACGCAGCGGCTCGGCGAACGACTCGCCTTCCTGGATCGAGTCGTGCACCCTCCCGAGCGCCTTCTCGAACACATAGTTGCCGCAGGTCTCCTTTGTGATCGTCACCGCTTCGAGGATCGGCACGCCCGCGGCGATCAGCGTCCCGAGGGTCCGGCTGAACCTCGCGGTCACCGTCTTCTTCACCAGATTGCCGAAGATCGGGAGCTTGAGGATCATCCAGTCCGTCGCCGCCTTGCCCGGGCCAGCGGCCCGGATCAGCTTCCAGAACACGAACGCGAACGGGATGCCCAGCAGGATGAACACCGCGCCGGGGATCTGCTGCCCGGGGTTCGTCCCCGCGACCCAGCGGCTCGTCTCTGTCAGCCAGACCGTCAGCGCGGGCAACGCCACGCCGAAGTCCGTGAAGATCTCCTCGAACCTTGGGATGATGAAGACCATGATGCCCGTCAGGATCAGGACCGCCACGCTGATGACCGCGATCGGGTACACCATCGCGCCCTTGATCTGACGCTTGAGCTTCTCGGCCTTCTCCATGAACTCGGCCAGACGCTGGAGGATGACATCCAGCACGCCGCCGATCTCGCCCGCGTTGACCATCTTCACATAGAGCTTGTTGAACGCCTTGGGGTTCTTGCTCATCGCCTCCGACAAACTCGAACCGCCCGAGACCTCCTCGCACACACTGATCAGGCAGGTCTTCAGCTGGCCAGGCTTGGCCTGGTCCTCAAGGATCTGCAGCGACCGCAAGAGCGGCAGGCCCGCGTCCTGAAGCGTCGAGAGCTGGCGGGTGAACATCGTCAGCTGCTTGGGCTTGACACGCCCGAACGACATCCCGCCGCCCTTCTTCTTGCCGCCCGTCTCGCCCGCGCCGGGCACGCCCTTCTGCGCCTCGGCCTGCTTCTTCACCTTCTGCTGGCGGACCTCGGTCGGGTACAGGCCCTGGGCGCGGATCCGCGCGACCGCCTCGTTGGGATCGTTCGCCTCGATCGAGCCCTTGCGATTCTTGCCGGTCGCGTCCATCGCTTCGTATGTGAATGTCGCCATGCCTGCGTTCCTCGTTTGTCCGCCCCAGGCGGATTGTCATCCGTGATCGCCGATGCCCCCGGCCCGGTCGGGCCGCACACCTCTGCCCGTCCCTCGCCCGTTCCCTACTCGTCCAAGATCGTCTCGCGAACAACCTCGTCGACCGAGGTCAGACCCTCGTAGAGCGCCATGATCCCCGACTCGCGCAGCGTCCGCATTCCACGCCGACGCGCGTGCTCACGCAGGATCGCCGTGCTCGCTTCCTTCATCACCATCTCACGCATCTCGTCGTCCATATGCATCAACTCGAAGATCGCCATCCGCCCCTTGTACCCCGAGTTGTGGTTCGACTCGTGCGGCAGGCCCCGGTAGAACTTCCGGCCCCGCATCTCCTCACGCGTCACCTGGAGCTCCATCAGCTCCTCGTCGGTCGGGTCGTACTCTTCCTTGTGGTTCTGATCGACCTTGCGCACAAGTCGCTGGGCGACCACGCCCTCGATTGTCGCCGTCAGAAGGAACGGCTCCATCCCGAGGTCCACAAGGCGGATGATCGAACTCGGCGCGTCGTTGGTGTGCAGCGTGCTGAGCACCAAGTGGCCCGTCAGCGACGCCTGCACCGCGATCTGCGCCGTCTCGAGGTCGCGGACCTCGCCCACAAGGATGATGTCGGGGTCCTGGCGCAGGAAGCTCCGCAGGCAGCGGGCGAAAGTCAGCCCGACATCCTCGTTGATTTGGCACTGGCAGAGCCCGTCGATGTCGTACTCGACCGGGTCCTCGGCCGTCAGGATCTTCGTCTCGATCCGGTTCAGCTCCGCAAGGGCCGCGTACAGCGTCGTCGTCTTGCCCGAGCCCGTCGGCCCGGTCACGACCACGATCCCGTTGGGCTTTCTGATGAGGCCCCGGAATGTCTCGAGCTCGTCGTCGCGGAACCCGATCCGATCCAGGTCCAGCTCGACATTCGACCGGTCCAGCACACGCATCACGCACGACTCGCCGAAGATCGTCGGAAGTACCGCCACGCGGAGGTCGACAGGACGCCCCCCGACCGACAGCTCGATGCGGCCGTCCTGAGGCAGGCGGCGCTCGGCGATGTCCAGGTTCGACATGACCTTGATGCGGCTGATGATCGCGGCGCCGAGCGCCCTGGGCGGCGGCACCATCTCGTACAGCACGCCGTCGATGCGGTACCGCATCTTGAACTCTGTCTCGAACGGCTCAAAGTGGATGTCCGAGGCCTTGTCCCGGATCGCCTGCAGCAGCACCATGTTCAAGAGCTTGATGACCTGGTTGTCCTCGGCCGCCTCCATGACCGCGTCGAGGTCGATCGAATCGGCGCTCCGGCCCGCCATCGACTTGAACTTCTCGTCCTTGGCGATGTCGCTGACCAGATCCACTACAGACGATGACTTCGAGTAGTGCTTCTCGATCAGCGCGTCGATCGCCTCCGCCCTGGTCACCACCGCCTCGACCTCGAACCCCATCAACAGCCGAAGGTCGTCGACGGCGCGGAAGTTGTCAGCGCTCTTCAAGGCCACCTTCAGCTTGCGGCTCTTGGCGTTGTACTCGATCGGCACCACCTGGTACGCCTGGGCGCTCTCGGCGGGGATCGCGTCGATCACTTCCGGAGACAGCTCCGCCCCGCTCAGGTCGATGAACTCCATCCCGGCCTGGCCCGCCAGCGCCGCCGTCACATCCTCCTGGGAGCAATACCCCAGTTCGACCAAGATCTGCCCGATCTGCTTCTTCCGGGTCTTCTGCACCTCGAGGGCCTCGTGCACCTGCTCGCGCGTCACCTTCCCCATCTTGGTCAGCACGCGACCGAGCTTGCGACCCTTCAATTCACTTGGAGGAACCTGCGTCACAAAACCACCTCACACGGCGTGCGCGGCACGCCATTACCTGATTCGACCATACCGCCCATCCGGTTCAAAGCACAAAGCCCACAAAACCGGACTTTCACAGATACGACTCGTTGCTTTGCACTAAAAAACGGGCCCAAAGACCCGTTCACAATCCGATCACGATCAGTCGGCGGCGCCCAGTTCGTCGTCATCCAACTCTGGACGCCCCTCGATTGTCCGCCCGATCCGGTGGACCCGTTCCTTCAGATCCGCCGCATTCTTCGCCTTGTCAACCATCTCTTCCGCGGCGATCTTGCCCTCGGTGTAGAGCTGCCATAGGTGCTCGTCCAGAAGCTGCATGCCGAACTTCTTGCCGGTCTGGATCATCGAGTCGATGCGATAGCTTTTGTTGTCACGAATAAGGTTGCTGATGGCGGGCGTGACCACGAGGAACTCGTACGCCGCCACCATCCCCGCCTGATCGATCCGGGTCAAGAGCGCCTGGCTGAGCACCGCGATCAGGGCGGTCGAGAGCTGCACGCGGATCTGGTTCTGCTGGCTCACCGGGAAGGCGTCGACCAGGCGGTCGATCGTCTTGGCGGCGCCGGTGGTGTGCAGGGTGCCGAAGACGAGGTGGCCCGTCTCGGCCGCACGAACCGCCGCCTCGATTGTCTCGAGGTCTCGCATCTCGCCCACCAGGATGTTGTCAGGGTCCTGGCGGAGGGCGCGCCGGAGGGCCTCGGAGAAGCTCGGCACATCGTTGCCGACCTCGCGCTGGTTCACCACCGACTTCTTGTGCTGGTGGTAGTACTCGATCGGATCTTCCATCGTGATGATGTGGTGATCCATGTTGATGTTGATGTAGTCGATCATCGTCGCCAGCGAGGTCGTCTTGCCCGAGCCGGTCGGCCCGGTGACCAGGAACATGCCTCGCGGACGCCGGATCAGCTCCTTGCACATCGCCGGCAGGCCGATCTGCTCAAAGGTGAGCAGCTTGTTCGGGATCTGCCTGAGGACGATCGCCAGATCGCCCCTCTGGCGGAACACCGAGACTCGGAAGCGAGCCGCGTCGCCGTAGGCGAAGCCGAAGTCGCTTCCGCCCTCCTCCTGCAACTCCTGCTGGTTGCGTTCCGGGGTGATCGACTTCATGAGACCGACCATGGAGTCGGAGTCGAGCACCTTGGTCTGGAGGTTGCGAAGCCGCCCGTGGAGGCGGATGGTGGGCTGTCGCCCAACGGTCAGGTGAAGGTCGCTCGCGCCCGTTTTCACAACGGTGTCGAGCAGGCGGTCGATCTGCATCGTCGACATCGGTCAGCTCCATCGAGCCCCCGGCGAGGGGGAGGACAAATCACTCGGTCTCGTCGTCGGACTGCGCCATGCGGGCGACCTCTTCGGGGGTCGTCTTGCCCGCAAGGACCTTCAGGCGCCCGTCGTCCACCAGCGTCCGCATCCCGGCCTGGATCGCCGCACGCCTGATCTTGGCGACCGGCGACTTGTGGAACGCCAGGTCGCGCAGCTCCGCGTTCATCTGCATCAGCTCGAAGATCGCGCGACGCCCGCGGTACCCGTTGGGCGCGTCCTGAGACGCCACAGGCTTGTACACCTTGCCCAGCGCCTGCTCCATCTTCAGGCCGATCAGGCGCAGCATCTTCGGGTCGAGGTCTTCCTTCTCGGCCAGCACCTTCGTCGGGTCGTGCAGCGTCCGGATCAGTCGCTGGGCCATCACCGCCTGGATCGACGAGGCGACCAGGAACGGCTTGATGCCCATGTCGATCAGACGCGTGATCGCCGAAGGCGCGTCGTTGGTGTGCAGCGTGCTGAAGACCAGGTGGCCCGTCAACGCCGCCTGGATCGCGATCTCGCCGACCTCCTTGTCGCGGATCTCACCGACAAGGATCACATTGGGCGCCTGTCGCAGCATCGACCTGAGGATGATCGGGAAGGTCAGCCCGATCGACTCGCGCACCTGGCACTGGTTGATGCCCTCGAAGTTGTACTCGACCGGGTCCTCGGCCGTGATGATCTTCCGGTCGGGCCGGTTGAGAACATCGAGCGCCGTGTAGAGCGTCGTTGTCTTGCCCGAACCGGTCGGGCCGGTCACCAGGAAGATGCCGTTGGGACGACGGATGATCCGGTTGAAGATCGCGAGGTTGTCGGGCTCGAAGCCCAGGTTCTCCAGGCCGACACGCGCCGACTCGGGGCGCAGAATACGCAGCACAACCGACTCCCCGTGGTACGCCGGGCACGCCGACACACGGAAGTCGATCTGGCTGTCATCGACATTGATCTTGATGCGCCCGTCCTGCGGCAGCCGCTTCTCGGCGATGTTCACGCCCGCCATCAGCTTGGTGCGGCTGAGCAACGCGTTCTGCATCCGCTTGGGCAGGTTGTCCCGCTCGATACACACGCCGTCGATGCGGTAGCGCAGACGCACCCGGTCGGCCATCGGCTCGATGTGGATGTCGCTCGCCCGCATCTTGACCGCCTCGACGAGGATGCGGTTGGCCAGGCGGACGATCGGCGCGTCCTCCCGCGTCACGTCGATCGAGCGGTCCATCGACCGGTCGACCGATCGGTCGATCGTCCGGTCGATCGAGCCGGTCACCAGCGACTCGCCCTCGGAGACCATCTTCGGCATCGACTTGAGCCCACCCTCGATGAACGAGCGGATCTGGCTCTCTGCCGCCAGGCGGGGCTCGATCTCCACCCCGTAGCGGAACCGGAGCATGTCCAGCAGTTCCAGGTTCATCGGGTCGTGGATGACCACCTGCATCCTGTTGCCGTTCCTGGACATGGGCAGGATGGCATGCTTCTTGACCAGTTCCTGGTCGATCAGCTTCATGTCGACCTTGTCGGACATCCCGGGGGCCGACAGGTCCACGAACTCCATCCCGAACTGGTTGGCCAGGGCTTTGGCGACCTGCTCCTGTTTGGCGAAGCCGGCCTCGACGATCGCCTCGCCCAGGCGTTTGCCCGAGCCCTTGGCCAACTGCACCGCCTGCTCGGCCTGCTGGGGGGTGATCACCCCCCAACCGACCAGGATCTCTCCGAGCTTCTTACGCGATCTTGCCATGTTCTTTCGGTCCGAAAGCCGTCTTGCCGGGCGCACGCGGGCGCCGCTCTCTCGAAGGCGCCGATCGCTCCGGAACTTCCCGCACCCGGCGGCAACCCGGCGACCAGCGCCTATCAATGTCGTTCCCAAATCGCAGATGGCCGACGCCGGCCCCTACGCCCGAGCATGGTACACCCTCGCTCGCTCCACCGCAGGGCACACCAACACCCTCCCGCCGAGCACCCGACCAGGACCCCAGAGTGCACACCCCAGAGCCCAGCCCACGGCGCCTGCTCATCACCGCGGGCCCGACGCAGGAACCCATCGACGCCGTCCGGTTCATCGGCAACCGCTCCTCCGGGAGACTGGGTATCCGCCTGGCCGAGCAGGCCGCACGCCGGGGCTGGAAAGTCACACTGGCCCTCGGGCCGGTCTGCTCTGAACCACAAGATCCGTCCGTCGAGGTCGTCCGGTTCCGAACCACCGCCGACCTGGAGGCGATCCTGGCCGATCGCTGGCGTGGAACCGATGTGCTGGTGATGGCCGCCGCCGTCGCCGACTACCGTCCGAAACCAGATCCAGAAGCCCTCAAAGGAAAGCAAAAGCGGTCGGCCGAGGGCATGACCATCCAGTTAGAGGGCACCCCGGACCTGCTGGCCGCCTGCGCCGCCGCCCGCCGCCCCGGCCAGCGGCTAATCGGGTTCGCGCTGGAACCCAGAGAACGGATGGCCGACTCCGCAATGGACAAGCTGGCTCGAAAGAATGTGGATGTCATCATCGCTAATCCACTCGAGACGATGGACGCCCCAGACATCGAGGCCACAGCCTACAGCACCCCTGATCTCGGCTACCCAGAAGGACGCCCGACCGATGGTCCCATATCCAAAGATCGGTTCGCCGACTGGCTGCTCAACCTGATCGACCAGCTCCCCCAGACCCCCCAGACCAACACCCCCAGCGAGCCACCGCATGCCCGGCCCTGACCGACCCAGAC
>SLFH01000028.1 GCA_007124345.1 Phycisphaerales bacterium
GTTCCCAGTGCGGCTCGATCTTCGATAGGCTGATCCGCCCCGCGTCGCTCGGCTCCAGCCCGAGCATCGAAAGCACATCGGGATGATCGACCCGCACCACCGGCAGATCGCGAACCGCCTCGGGCCTGGCCATCAGCCCGAGCAGAAACTCGCGGGCGTCGACCCGTCCGTTACTCGTTCGGATCGCCTGGCGGCCGCTCGAAACCAGGAGCGCGTGCCTCGCCTGCGTGTCCATCGGCTTCACGCGCCCGCCCGCCGAGACGGGCAGCACCCCGAACGAATCGAGGTCGAACTCGCTCTGCGCATGTGGCCGATACAACGCCGAACACGCCAGGAGCAGCCCGAGCACGAACGCAACCCAGGGCAGCACCCGACGCCCGAGGCTCATCGGCGCCCGTTCGTCGCCCGCATCTTGCAGCGACTTCTCGCGCCGCTTCGTCCGCTTCTTGAAAAACGAGACCATCCCCAGAGCAAAGTGCAGGGCCATCCCGCCCCCGACCAGCCCGCACGCGATGTAAGGCAGCGCCGCCCCCGGGTTCCGAACCACCTGCAAAACCGTCCCGCTCCCGTCGGGCATGTACGACGCTTGGTAGAAGGTCGCCCCGCGATAACGCAGCGGGTTGTTCATCCAGATCAGCGTCTCGCGGTCCGTCCCCGTCTCGTCATCAACGATCCGCACGCGGCTGGAGAAGTTCTTCGCGATCTGCGTCCCCACGAACACATCGTGGCGGAACTCGTGCAGGTGCAGCGTGTACGGCTTGTAAGTCCGCCGATACCGCAGCGACACGCCCATCAACCGCCCGTCGTCGAGCTCCACCCGCTGCGCCTCGATCAGGTTGGTCCACAACAGCCAAGTGCCCAGCGTCCGCCCGTCCTTGGCCAGTCGGACATAGGCCGCCGGCGCGTCGGTCTGCGCTCCGTCGACCCCGCGGACCGGCGGGAGCTCCTCGGCGACCGCCTCACGCCCGATGCCCCTGTTTGCAGGCGTCACGCCGCGGGCCACCAGCAATCTCGCGTTGGGCAGCCACCGCTCGACATGTACCTCGAACGGCATGGCCTCGTGGCGCAGCGGCACGCCCTGGCGCATCGCCTCGCGCACCAGGGACTCGGGGATCGTCAGCACCCGGTCGTGCCCCACGGGCGAAGGGTCGATCACCGCAAGCTCGACCGATCGCACATCCTCGACAAACCGTGAGGACGACCCGACATCGATGCTCATCAGCCCCTCGTCGGCGAACCTCGCGGTCACGAACTCGCCGATCAGGAGCAGGATCAGCCCCGCGTGCAGCACCATCACCCCGATGCGACGCCCCGTCAGCTTGAAGCGCACCGTGTGCGCCGCCAGCAGGTTGAGAAACAGCAGGATCCCCAGCGTCATCCCGCCGGGAAACGGGATCTTCAGCGCCGACTCAGACCCGTCGGACCGCAGCAGCATCACCGGGTCGATCCACGCAATCGCGCTGCGGAAGTAGGTGTCGACCGTCTCCCACACACCGATCCGCGCCTGCACCAGTGTGCCCACAAAGATCAGCACCATCGAGAGCGAGAGCAGCGCCACCGTCAGCCGGAGCGAAGCGAACGCGTCAATCAGCTTTCTGCCCATCGATGCTCCGATCCCCCAATGAGCGAAAGCGCATTTCGCGGGGCAGAATCGTATCACCCCCCGTCAGCAGAAAACGATCGCGCAAACGCGAAAACCTCGTCCTTCAGGCGCGACGCGACCTCCGGCTCGGTGAGCACGCGCACAAACCATGTCCGGTCCGCGCCCGTCTCATACAGGCTCCCCACCAGCATGTGCTGACGCTCGCCCTCGATGTGCAGGAACGCGCCGTCGAAGCCGGGCGTCTGGAACGGCTCGATCAGCCCGACCAGCTCCGCCTCGGTCACCGGCCCAAGCCCGATCTGCCCGCGCCAGCGGTTCACATTCGCGAGCATCCCGCCAACATCGCCCGCAAACCGCGAGATCGCAACCTCCACCGGCCCGCTCTCGTCCTCGATCACCAAGGTTGCCAGCCGCATCGACGGCACATCCGCCGACTCGCTCCACGAGTCCGGCACGCTCCACGGCTGTTCCGTCGCCGCCGCGCCTACCCCCTCCGGCGGCGCCCCCGTCGTTGGCTCGCGCGTCTCGCGTTGCTCGGTCTGGGGTCGCTCCGCCTCCGCGATTGTTTCAACACCCTCGGGGACCTCGTGCACCTGCGCCTCGTCCTCGCCGCAGCCCGAGGCCAGCAGCACGCCCGCGACGCCGAGGCCGCACACCGCCCCCGCCCGCAACCCCATAGACCGCACCCGATTCCGCCGTGCCCGCACCATGCCTCACCTCCAACTTATCTGAAGAGAAAACCGCCGCCCCATTCATTCCACACGCACACTACGCGGCCCCGCCTCCGCCGGGCGAGCCCGAAGTCGGTCGACGAAGACGGCCAGCCGTTCTGGTTCTGTTCTGGCGACTGGCGGCGCTCCGTCACCGTTCTCTCGCGATGGCGACGAGGATCCGAACGAGGCTTCGTCCGTCGCAAAGCAGGCCTTGCGAGCGGCGGTTCCTCGTGCAGAAACGCAAACTCGGTGGC
Source organism: Phycisphaerales bacterium (assembly GCA_007124345.1). Taxonomy (GTDB): domain Bacteria; phylum Planctomycetota; class Phycisphaerae; order Phycisphaerales; family UBA1924; genus SLFH01. Next base: position 2,571 of record SLFH01000028.1, read on the forward strand.
ATCAGACGCACGGTCTAAGGTGATCGCCCGATTGCTCTTGCGACACGACGCCCGATGATCTAACTGTCACCGGATCCGTCGCAGTCATTGGGTCAATCAAAGCCCTTGTCGGGCGCGCGAACGCAATCGCCCGAACGCCGCGGGGCAGACGGACGACTGATCCGAACGGAGAGTCTGCAGCGATGAAGCCCAAAGAGGACGGCCCTCAGGACGGCGGCTGGCACGACCGGTGCAGCGATCTATTCTCTAGGCCGGTCGCGGATCCCGCACCGACACCGAAAGGGTACCAATGGGTTGGCTCGTTCTAATTGTGATTCTCCTTCTCTTGGTCGGAGCACTGCCGACCTGGGGCCACAGCCGCAAGTGGGGCTACTTTCCGAGCGGGATCCTCGGAGTCGTGCTCCTGATCATCATCATTCTGCTGCTCCTGGGCCATCTGCCCCGCGGGTTCTGATCCCGAACAAACCGGAGAGATTCAATGAAGGCTCAAGCCATCGCAGGGCTGGTCATGATCGTCGTCGGCATCGCGCTTCTCGTGATCGGCATCAACGCGGCCGACTCGTTCGGGGATCGCATGAGCAAATTCTTCACGGGCAATCTCACCGACAGGACCATGTGGTACATCGTGCTGGGCGCGATCCTCGCTGTCGTAGGGATCGGCCTCGTGGCCATCAGACCAAGGCTCCGCGGCTGAGGAGCCTTTGAACGCCGCGACGACGCTGCTTTTGCGCGCCGCCGCGTCGCTGGCCCCCGTCATCCCGCGCGACCCCGACGGCGTGGTGGACGGGGACGACCCCTGGTTCTGGTTCTGTTATGATGACCGCGGCGGGTGGTCGCGGTCTTCCGCGCCGAAGACGAGGACCCCAAGGAAGTCTTCGTCCATCACAACGCCGGGCTTGCGGGCTACGGCGGGAGTTCGTACATTGACAGTGTGATCCTGCGCGACCGCGACACCTCATCCGCCTGGCACGAAGAGATCGAGGAGAGTCTGCGCGACGAGCGCGTCTACTACGCGCAGAA
>SLFH01000229.1 GCA_007124345.1 Phycisphaerales bacterium
CAAGGATCCGATGTCAGGTCTTTCAGGCAAAAGAATGCTCCGGTAATTGGATTTGGGTCGCACCTGAGAATGCTTTCACCACAACTCGCTGTTATCCCATCGGCGCATCCCTGGACTAAACCACCAATACAAGAAATAATATTGTATCCGGTACAATAAATCGCAAAACTAGGAATATTGCAAAAACCACACGAGATTAAAAAATTCAAGACTTCAAGCCCACATGAGGAATTATCCTCTTCCGGATCGGGAACTCTGTCGCAATCAAGAATGCCAGCCGGAGTGGATGCATTTATAATAGAGCCCCTGGTATCAACAAAAGGGTAGATCCATTGTCCGCATCCAGAACCCCCAATATATTTCATATTGTTGGCTGTACCAGATATGGTGTCGTTACCACAAATATAACTGTAGGTGGCACTGCTTGATATAAAGCAGCTTGAAGAGCCTTGCATCAAATTAACCGTATTTCTCTCCATCAGTACAGGCACCTGGATACTGGTCTGCGCCGGTAAGTCCATCATATCAAACAAATATGAAAAGACGAAACGCTCATTATCTGAATAGGATATACTAAAGTCGTTGGCTGCAACCAGGCCATGATTGGTGATAGTGAGTACAAACGGAAATGACTCACCAGGCTCCAGGTCAGGATAGGCATCAGGAGCATCAATAACGACAACAGGGGCTGGGACATTGGTCTCAAATTCAACAATAAGGTTGAATTCATATTCATCCTGGATCAACGTAGGGATCACCTGCCAGGAGTATGTCACTGCCTGGTATATAATGAACACCTGTTCCTGGTTAACCTGTCCCATATTTACAAAAATACTTCTCTGACTGGAAACATGTTGCTCAGCCTCCACCCTGAGATTGTAATATCCTTCAGGGATGCCTTCAAACAATACAGTGCCTTCACTGTCCGTAATGCCTTCAGCAACAATGTCACCGGAATATGGATGCTTCAGAATAACTGTAGCGTTTGCCACGTTGGGTGCTTCAATGGTGTTAAACGTGTATTCATTTACAACCGTTACCGTCAAATCACCTGACTGGTCGGATACCCTCTCAAAGCTGAATGGCAGGACGGTGTTATTGGCATCCACTGCATTGATTGCCAGGGTGCCGTTAACAGGAATATTCAGTGGTATGTCGCTACCGGGATGGAGCCTGATTGTAAACACCGCAGACTCTCCGGGCAGGAGGTTTGCAACCGAATCAGGTCCTGCCATTGACATCCATTCGGTATCAGGCAAACTCACCGAAACATTTCCCGTATTACCCAATCCGATGTTTTGCACAGTAAATTCGCGTAAAAGATTCACCCCTGAAACCATGGCACCTGTAAGCGGATTTGGTTCAACGGTAATGAATCCCGAAGGCGTTTTACATTGATAATAAGCCATGAAGTTGTGCGAAGCACCCTCTGCTGAAACTATCCGCAAACGTATTTCCCTGAATGCACTGCCGGTTGTTATGGCAGATCCCGTGAGCTGATACCCAGCATTAACCGTTTGATTACCGCCGATTGAACCAATTGGGTCAAAAGTCAGACTCACACCATCAGGGGCTGAAATTACTTCAATCATTAATCCATTTACTGTTTGACTGCTAAGGTTCCTGATCGGCAGGTTACCTTGTAACTCCTCATCCAACAACACTTCCCAGTATATTACCGGACCATCATACCTCATGCCCAGTATGGCAAACTCATCCTGAACCTCGTCAAGACCAAGACCGGGAAAACAAGCCCCCACATAATAGTCACCAGCTTCACCGCTAACGGGGAAGAAGTCGTGACTGAAATCGCCATTGGCATCACTTGTAGTTCTGAAGACACGTCTTGCACCATTCACAACAACATAAACATCCACCTCCCTGAAAGGAGCAGGTGCATCGTCCTGCGTCCTGACAAAACCGGTAATGGTGATGGGTTCCTGGCCATTAAACACCTCCCCTGCCACGGACGCCACTGCATAATACTCAGGTTCAATGGATATAGGCTGAGACACCTTTTCATTATTGGCATAGATCAGCTCGCTTATATACCGCTGTGTATTTATTGCAACGATAATATAATAATCACCCCAAATGCCGTCAAGATAAAGATCTTCGGTTATTACAACTGATTCTCCGGGTGGTATGGCTGTTCCCGTATAAAGGAAAGAAAGCAAGACATCGTTCGGCTTAATGGAATTTGTCTTTGACAGGTATATCAGCACATCCACACCATAAGCCGCCGTTCCGAACCCCTGGTTGGTGATCTCAAACTGGACGGTCAGGTTATCGTTCTTCAAAGCAGCATCATTGTCCAGTATAAGGGATGAGACAACCAGGTCAGGCAAATTGCGATTTGTGACCATTAGCCACTCGGTATCTCCAATATAGCCGTCGGCCATTGCAGCAATTCCGGCAAGCTTTGTGGCATTCGTTTCGCCAATCACCAATGTATTGAATGGTACCTCAGCTGTCGTTTGCCCTCCAGGTATGGTTACAGGTGAAACGACCTCAATGACACCTTCCTCTTCAATCATGATATCGACCTGTACTGATTCGTCTGGCACATCACCCAATGTGATGTGCAGCATACCAGCATCTTCGATACCAGCAGCCAAAAGACGTGGACTGGCAGACAATGTCAAAGCCGGCCCGTCATTTCCAAGGACAATCAGCTGAGCACTACTCACTCCACCACTGCCAGGAGGTGCAAAACAGTTGCACGAATCCAGAAAGACAGAAGCAAACACTTCAATAACATGTGTTGAAACCGGCAGTTCCTGCTCCAACACGTCAATACTGAAGACCACCTCAGTTTGTTGGGGAGGGATTATTACATCCCCTGGCATGTCAACCACACCTGCCAGATCCGTCGAAAGCTGCAGTATCATTGCTTCTTTATCTGCTTCAGGTCTGATAATCCGACCCCAGGCAGCATTGGATCCTGAATCCACTGAAACTGCGAGCGGAATTATTTCAATAGTAAACTCATACATGTTATTATCTGAGACCAGAACAGCATCCTCACCTAATGCAAATCCAGCCGCAGAGGCCTTGATAACAATGTTCCGCGGCAACTCAGGCATCCCATTGGCAACCAGTTTCAATTCAAAGGTAGTGCTTTCTTCTCCGGCGGGTATCTCAACACTGCCTGGCAATATGGTTCTTGACGGTTCATTTGAGACCAGATATACTTGCAGTGCCTCTTCAATGAATGCGTTGCGCGAGACAGTTACCAGCAGCGTGTCGCCCTTTAATGCTTTGTCAACCCCCATAACAACCGCCAGGGAAGCCGTTTCATCATCTATAATGGTAAGGCTGGCCGTGGCAGGCATATGGTCGTCGCCAACAGCCGTAATGACTACCTCTATATCACCTTCTGTCAAGTCATTGTCAATGGAAGTAACCAAAAAAGATGTACCACTCTGGCCAGCAGGTATGCTAACGGATGCAGGAAGGTCGAGGCGACCTTCTTCCGAAACATCAAGACTGACAGCCAGTGCTTCAGAGGTTTGTCCGCTGCGCAGCAATGTAGCATTAACAGGCTCTTCTGCATTTTCCTGAACAGTGCCCTGCGATAGGC
>SLFH01000370.1 GCA_007124345.1 Phycisphaerales bacterium
AAAAAGTCCATCGCCCGCCGCCGGTTCCCGTACGCGGGCCTTGTTCCGGCGCACGCTGGGGGATTCAATACCGCGGCGTCCGGCGACGGGCGTCGACAACACCCACACCACCGGAGGTGACGCGATGTCCGTGATGAAGGCCTTCAACCTGATGAAGTGGATCGAGGAGCACAAGGACCAGCTCCAGCCCCCGGTCTCCAACAAGCAGATGTTCAAGAACGAGGCCGAGGATGTGATCGTCTTTGTCTCCGGCGGGCCCAACACACGCAACGACTACCATGTCAATCCGACAGAAGAGCTCTTCTACCAGCTCAAGGGCGACATCGCCGTCCGCGTCCGCCCGCTCGACGGCTCCGATCCGTACGACGTGGTCATCAAGGAAGGCGAGCTCTTCCTCCTGCCCCGCTGGGTCCCGCACCGTCCCCAGCGACCCAAGGACACGCTCGGCCTCATCGTCGAGTTCCCGCGCAAGCAGGGCGAGCTCGACCACCTCCAGTGGTACTGCGACAACTGCGGCGAGCTCGTCCACGACGCCCAGTGGCAGCTCGAAGATATTGACAAGGACCTCAAGATCATCATGGAAAACTTCTGGTCCGACGACGAGCTGCGCACCTGCAAGAACTGCAACACCAAGATCGAGCACGCCGGCGAGTTTGACTTCTCCAAGACCATCCCCGCACCCGCCCACTCGTAACGCTCCGCTCGCCACGCCAGCCGCCACGCCGGGAGAATCGACGCGATGTACAAGATCGACATGCACACCCACCTGCTCCCGGCGGGCTGGCCGGACCTCACCGAAAAGTTCGGCTACAACGGGTTCGTCAACTTCGCCCTCAAGAAGGACGACGCGGGCAAGACCACGGGCGCAAGCCTCACCATCGACGGACGCCACTTCCGAGACATCAAACCCAACTGCTTCGATCCAGAAGCCGTGCTCGAGGACATGGCTGAAAACAGGGTCGATGTGCAGGTCGTCTGCACCGTGCCGGTGATGTTCAGCTACTGGGCCCGGCCCGAGCACACGCTCTGGCTGTCGAGGTTCCTCAACGACAACCTCGCCGAGGTCACCCGCAAGCACCCCGACAAGTTCATCGCCCTCGGCACGCTCCCGATGCAGGCGCCGGATCTGGCGGTCAAGGAGCTCGAACGCTGCGTGAAGGAGCTCGGCTTCCCGGGCGTCCAGATCGGCAGCCATGTCGAGCAACCCGGCAAGCGCGACTGGAACCTGTCGGAGCCGAAGCTGTTTCCGATCTTCGAGGCCGCCCAGGACCTCGGCGCCAGTGTCTTCGTCCACCCCTGGGACATGATGGGCCACGAGGACATGGGCAAGTACTGGCTGCCCTGGCTGGTCGGCATGCCTGCAGAGACGGCACGCGCCGTCTGCTCACTGATCTTCGGCGGCGTTTTCGACCGTCTGCCCAACCTCCGCGTCGGCTTCGCCCACGGCGGAGGGTCGTTCCCCTACACGATCGGCCGGATCGAGCACGGGTACAACTGCCGCCCCGACCTCGTCGCGGTCGATTGCTCGCACAACCCGTGGAGCTACCTCGCAGACTACGGGCGTCCGGCCCGCTTCTGGGTCGACTCGGGCGTGCACAGCCGCAACGCCCTGCGATACCTCATCGCGATGATGGGCGAGGAGCGGATCTTCATGGGCTCTGACTACCCATTCCCCCTCGGGGAAGAGCGACCCGGCTCGATGATCGACTCGATGTACGACCTGACAGACAAGACCAAACAGCGCCTCCTCGCAGGCACCGCCCTCGAGTTTCTCGATATCGACCCCGCACGCTACGGCATGGAAGACATGTACCGCCCTCACCGCGACCGGGGCCCGTCGGCCGAAAACCCGGCGCCGCGCGACGCCACCCCCTCGGAAGGGGCGCGTTTGTGAATCCGACAACATCGCAGGGGACACGCTTCGAGGCGACCGAGGCCTTCGCACGCGAGCTCGACGCGGGCGACCCGCTCGCCGAGGAACGCGACAATTTCCTCATCCCCCCGCACCCGCAGCTCCCCAAAGAGCCCTCGATCTACCTCGTCGGCAACTCGCTCGGCTGCCAGCCCAAGCGCGTCCGCGAGCTCTTGAACGAAGAACTCGACGACTGGGCGAACCTCGGCGTCGAGGGGCACATCGAGAGCCGCCGTCCCTGGTTCAGCTACCACGAGCGGTTCCGCGAAACGGGCGCGAGGCTGGTGGGGGCGGAGCCCGGCGAGGTCGTCATGATGAACGGCCTGACGCCCAACCTCCACCTCATGATGGTCAGCTTCTACCGGCCGACAAAGAGCCGCTACAAGATTGTCATCGAGGACACCGCCTTCCCCTCCGATTCGTACGCGGTGCAGAGCCAGGCCGATTTCCACGGCTTCGATCCCGACAACGCCGTCATCCGCCTCCGCCCGCGCGAGGGCGAGCACACCCTCCGCGACGAGGACATCCTCGAAACGATCAAGCGAGAGAGCGATTCCATCGCGCTGGTCATGCTCGGGGGCGTCAACTACCTCACCGGTCAATGGTTCGACATGGAGTCAATCACCAAGGCCGGGCACGAGGCGGGGGCGGTCGTCGGCTGGGACCTCGCCCACGCCGCGGGCAATGTCCCCCTCCGCCTGCACGACTGGGACGCCGACTTCGCCTGCTGGTGCAGCTACAAGTACCTCAACGCCGGTCCCGGCGCGATCGCAGGCTGCTTCGTCCACGATCGCCACGCCAGCAACCCCGACCTCAAACGCTTCGCGGGTTGGTGGGGCAACGACCCCGAATCACGCTTCCAGATGAAGCCCGGATTCGTCCCGCGCGAGGGCGCCGACGGCTGGCAGCTCTGCAACCCACCGATCTTCGCCATGGCGCCGCTCCTCGCCTCGCTGGAGATCTTCGACCGCGTCGGCATGGACGCGATCAGGGCCAAGTCCGAGCTGCTCACCGGCTTCATGGAGTTTCTGATCGACGAGCTCTGCGGAGCTCGCGTGACGATCCGCACGCCCAGAGAGCCGCAGCGAAGGGGCGCCCAGCTCTCGCTTGTCGTGCCCGGCAGCGCAAAGGCGATCCAGAAAGCGCTCCACGCCCGCGGTGTTTTCGCCGATTTCCGCGAGCCCGATGTCATCCGCGTCGCCCCGGCGCCGCTCTACAACTCGTTCGCCGATGTCTACCGCTTCGTCTCGGTCCTCAGCGAGCTGACGGCGAAATAGAAATCCCCGGACGGGACGCGCCCGCCCAGGGATCCGTTCGTTTCTCGCTTGTTGCTCGGCCTCTCAGCAGCCCGCGGCAAACGCGCTCAGGAACGCGAAGAAGTCGTCCGCGTCGATCACGCCGTCGCCGTTGAAATCGGCCCGCGGGTCGCCCGCCGCGAACAACGACAGGAACGCGAAGAAGTCGTCGGCGTCGACCACGCCGTCGCCGTTGATGTCCGGGGCGCAGAAGAACTCGACGGCGCCGATGTCGCAGGCCGCGCCCTTCGGGCGGTCCTCGCCCCGCTGGTCGACGGTCACGGGCGAGATCGTGCCGCCGGCGCTGACCGAGCAATCCCCCGCGTCCACGGCGATGCTGTTGAAGCCCGGGGCGTGGCTGAGGGTGGCGCCGCC
>SLFH01000364.1 GCA_007124345.1 Phycisphaerales bacterium
TACACACATTCTACCACAAATCCATTCACCCACCCAAAAGAAAGAATCCGGGCGAACACCCGGATTCTTCAAGATTCATCGATTACCAGCTGTGCACCACCAGAGCCATTCCGGCAGCCAGCCGGACCCGTATGTCCCCGGTGGCCGCCGCGTTGCTGTTCCCCAGAGTGGTCCCCCGAATCAGGGTTCCGTTTTCCAGCGGATACGCCAGCCCTTGGAGCCAAACCCCCTGGCAGTCTTCCAGAGGAATCACGGAAACCACCTGTCCGGGTTCCGCCGCAAAGTGAAGATCACTGGTCACCACCCAGGCCCTGTGCTGCTCGCCCAGAATGCGCAGGCGGCACTTCCGGCCGTAGCGCAGACCCAGGAGGTAGTTGGCCAGCAAATGGTCCACCCGGCCGCCGTCCATCCCGGACAGCTCCAGATCGCTCATCCCGGCTTCCAGGGCAAGACCAACCGCCAGTTCCGTATCGGTCTGGTCCTTTTGGACCGGAAACGTCCGGAAGGTCACGTTCTGTGCCTCCATGCCCCTGCGGGCCTCGTCGGAAATGGAGTCCAGATCCCCGCACACCACATGGGGAATCAGCCCCCGCTTCCACAGGGCATCCGCCCCGGAATCGGCACAGATCAACAGATCCGCTTCCTCCATGGCCTGGTAAATCCAGTCGGCCCGGGGCGGGTTGCCTCCCCCCACAATGTGGGCGGTTCGGGTCAGCGGCGCCATCCGTATTTCTTCCCTTTCATGGACCGGGGTCCAGAGAGAATCTCATGCCAGACAATCCCGCGGGCTGCTTCCTGCAATGTCCAGGCAGACGCGGTGTCCACCAGATCATCCGGCGCATCGCCCACTTCGCCCAGGCTCAGATCGTACATCGTCAGATCCTCAGCGGCCTGCGGATCCTCGAAACGCTCCTGCTCTTCCGGTTGGTCCTGCGGCTGGCTGGTCCCCGCCTCTTCAGGGGGGCGCTGCTGTTCCTGCCGGAGCCGCTCTTCCTTCCATTGACCTTCCACCACCTGCTGGCGGCGGACAGACTGAGGATTGCGCGTTCTGGAGGGATCCTCCTGGTCTTCTCCCAGGAACATCCGAATCAGATCCTGCAGTCCCTCAGGCTGCTGTTGTCCCGGTCTCGGGGCCGCTCGGCCCTGGGTCCCGGGCCGTTGGGTTTGTCTGGTTTCAACCTGGCGGGGCGTTTGACGATTGACCGGCCTGGGTTGAGGCGGCTGCTTTGGATTGCGCCTCTGGGACTGCTTTTTGCTGCTTTCCGCGATTCTTGAAATCACGGCAAACACCACAATGATCAGCCAGAGAAATTCCATGTCAGACCCCCGCCCTATTTATCTGCGGGCGTCGAACCGCCCTGGGACGTATCCGATTTACCGCTTTGGGAGATCGCCTCACGCATCTGGGTGTCCGACTGAACATTTTTGAGGTTGTAATAATCGAAGGCACCGAGATTGCCATCCCTGAAGGCCTGCGCCAGTGCCTTGGGAACTTCGGCTTCTGCTTCCACCACTCTGGCACGCATGGACTGCACTTCCGCCTTCATCTCCTGTTCCAGAGCAACCGCCATGGCCCGGCGTTCTTCCGCCTTGGCCTGGGCGATCTTCTTGTCGGCCTGCGCCTGGTCTTCCTGCAGCTTTGCACCGATGTTACGGCCGACATCCACATCTGCAATGTCAATGGACAGAATCTCAAACGCTGTCCCAGAGTCAAGACCTTTTTTGAGAACGGTGGAAGAAATGCTGTCCGGATTCTCCAGAACCGCCTTGTGATCCTCCGCCGAACCCACCGTGGTGACGATTCCCTCGCCAACCCGGGCAATGATGGTCTCCTGACCGGCACCACCGACCAGACGGTCGATGTTTGCCCGAACCGTAACCCGGGCTTTGACCTTCACTTCAATCCCGTTTTTGGCCACCGCTGCGATAAACGGTGTTTCAATGACGATTGGGTTGACGCTCATCTTGACCGCTTCCAACACGTCCCGTCCGGCCAGGTCAATGGCCGCCGCCCGCTCAAACGGCAGGGGGATCTGCGCCCGCTCGGCTGCAATCAGGGCGTCCACCACCCGGTCCACGTTTCCGCCGGCCAGATAATGGGCTTCCAGGCTGTCGCCTTTGAGTTTAAGACCGGCCTTGTCACCCTTGATCCAGGGAGACACAATCCGGGAGGGAACCACCCGTCTGAGCCGCATACCCACCAGATTGAAAATTCCAACTTTCACTCCTGCCGCCAGGGCACTGATCCACAATCCCACCGGAATAATGGTGAACAACAACAGCACCAGAACGATGATTACAACTCCAAAAATCAATGGTGCAAATACTTCCAACATCTACTTCATCTCCTCCTTGATCTCTCTTACAACAACACGCATTCCTTCAACATCAATGACTTCCACCCGGGCACCCTGGGCGATGAAATCCCCCGAGGTGACCACGTCCACGTAACGGCCATCAATGTCCGCCGTTCCAGACGGCCGGAGAGTGCTTTTGGCCACTCCGGTTTTTCCCAGATACTCGTTCAAACCGGCTTTGGCCGCCACATAACCCCGATCCGGCGTCTCACCCATTTGAAGCACCAGGCGCGACCACAGACTGCGGCCGGGCATAAACTTGAAGAGCACCACAACCAGGACCACCGCTGCCACCAGAGCAATCACCACAGACTGGACCGCCGTAGCGGGGTCCGGCGTGGCAATGAACACACTGCCAAATATGGCGATGAATCCGATGATCCCCGCGACGCCAAATCCCGGCAGCACAAAGACTTCCACCAGCAACAGAACCAGGCCGACCAGAAACAGCAACACGGCTTCCCATCCGCTGATCCCGGCCAGAACGCTCCCGCCAAAATACAGGCCCAGCGCCGACAGGCCGATTGCCCCGGGGAAACCAAAGCCTGGAGAAAAGATCTCAATCATGATGCCTGCAATCCCGATCGTCAACAGCAAGGTGCTGATCAGGGCCGACGTCAGAAAATCCGCCAACAGGTCCCGGGTGGTTTTTCCGCTGCTACCCAGCACATTGAAATTCATTTCCTGTTCAAACTCAAAGGCATTGCGAAACACGCCGTCGGTCATCCCGTTTTCAAGCGCTTCCTGAGCGGTCAGTGTCAGCAGCCGCCCTTCCTCCACCAGGCCTTCAATGGCAATGGTATCATCGGCCATGGCCCGGGCAATCTGGGCATCACGGCCGTTCTTTTCCGCTTCTGCAGCCAGTTCTGCCGACCAGAATGACACGGTTTTTTCATCGGCCCGCTCCCCGCCGATCTGCGGTTCTGCCGCCCCGATGGTCGACCCCTGGGCCATATACATTTCGTCGGCCGCCAGAGCCAGCAGCGCTCCTGCGGAAATGGCGCCCCCGTCCACCAGAACAATGGTTTCCTTGGATTTGATGGTTCCCGCCATCTGCAGTGCAGAATCCAGCCGTCCCCCCGGTGTGTCAATCAGCAGGTAGACGGCCTCCGCCCCGGCTTCCCGGGCATCATCGTAAGCGTCTGCCAGCCAGCGGGCCTGACTGGGGGACACTTCCCCCCGGAAGTGGATCTCCCAGACATCCA
>SLFH01000013.1 GCA_007124345.1 Phycisphaerales bacterium
GGGCCGACATACTTCGCGCCGGGGCGGAAGAGGCGGTTGTCGGCGAGCTGCTCGATGATGTGCCCGCTCCACCCGCCGAGGCGCGACAGGGCGAACATCGGCGTGAACAGGTCCAACTCCAGCCCGATGCAGTGGTAAGTCGTGGCGGAGTAGAAGTCGACATTGGGGTAGATCCCCTTCGAGCCGACCTCGCGCTCCATGATCTCCTCGATCTTGCTGCTCTTCTCGTAGAGGTCGGTGTTGCCGGTGTCCTCGGCGAGCTTCTTGGCGAGTTTTTGGAGGTCGGTGGCGCGGGGGTCCTTGGCCTTGTAGACGCGGTGGCCGAAGCCCATGATCCGGTCCTTGTTGGCCAGCTTCTCCGTCACATACTTCTCCGCGTCGGCGACCGACGGGATCTCATTGAGCATGACCATCACGCCCTCGTTGGCGCCGCCGTGCAGCGGGCCTCTGAGCGAGCCGACGGCCGCGGTCAGGGCCGAGTAAATGTCGCTGAGGGTCGAGATGACGACGCGTGCGGTGAAGGTCGAGTTGTTCAGGCCGTGGTCGGCGTGGAGGATCATGCAGATGTCGAACGCGCGGGCCATGGTCTCGGTCGGCTTCTTGCCGTTGAGCATGTAGAGGAAGTTCTCGGCGAAGGAGAGGGAGGGATCGGGCGCGATGTAGTCGCGCCCCTTGCGGTGGCGGTCGAAGGCGGCGACCAGCGCCGGCGCCTGGGCCAGGATCGTCAGCGACTTCTGGCGGGCGGCCTCGAGGTCGTTGGCGTTGGGGTCGTCGTCGTGCATGCCCAGCGCCGAGATCGCGGTGCGGAGCACATGCATCGTCCCCGCTTCCTTCGGCAGGGTGCGGATCATGTCCAGGATCTGCTGCGGCGGGGCGTAGCGGTCGCGGAGCTGCGAGGTGAACTCGGAGAGCTCGCCCTTCTTGGGCAGCTTCTTGTTCCAGAGGAGGAAGACGGTCTCCTCGAAGGTGGAGTTGGCGCTCAGCTCGCCGATCGGGATGCCGACATATTCCAGCACGCCCTTCTTCCCGTCGATGAAGGACATCTCGGTCTCGGCGGCGATCACGCCCTCCAGGCCTTTGGAGTACTCGCTCATGGTTGCTCCGGAGCAATAGTGTTGCGGCGGCGCCCGGGCCGCCGGAGGTTTGGCGCCGGCCACCACCACAGTGCCGACGCAACGAGTGCGACTATAGGGGTGCGTTCGTCGGCGCTCCACGCGCCGGATCCCGCACTCTCCGCGATCGCATTGTCCGGCAGTCTTGACGGCGTGCTCCCCGATTCGTGAGTCTTCGCTGGGATGAGAGGAGCGGGCGCGGGGCGCTGGGAGCAGGGCGCAGGGGCGGCTTCGGCCTGCGGCCGAGACTTGCTTCCGGCTTGGGTTCGGGGCTTTAGTTCGGGTGTCGGAGAGCACAGACAAACCGCGGCCGAAGGCCGCCGCCTCCCCCAGCGCCCCGCGCCCCACACCGAAGGGTTTCGGACCGGTTGTGCGGCCGGCGTGCGGGGCGGGGGGTAGCATCCGCCCGTGCTCATCCCACTCGGAACAGACAGGGCCCTGAACCGACGCAGCGTCGTCACGCCGGCGCTGATCATCGCCAACATCAGCGTCTTCATCGTCATGGCGGCCCTGCCCGAGAGCGCCCACGACCGGGCCCTCGCATCCCTCTGGATCAACCCGCACGATTTCCGGGTCTGGGGCCTGGTGACGGCCGCCTTCCTCCACGCGGGTTTCCTGCACCTGTTGGGCAACATGGTCTTCCTCTGGGTCTTCGGGCCCGGGGTGGAGGACCGGCTGGGCAGGGGGGGGTTCCTGGCGTTCTACCTGCTGGGGGCGGCCGCCTCCTCGGGGGCCCACGCGGCCTTTCAGGACGCGCCGGCGATCGGGGCCTCGGGAGCGGTCGCGGCGGTGGCGGGGGCCTTCCTCGTGCTGATGCCGCGCGTAACGGTGCGCTGCCTGATCTTCTTCATCATCATCGGGATCATCCGGATCCCGGCGTGGTGGTTTGTCGCGTTCAACATCGCCAAGGACCTAGTGATGATGGGCTTTCAGGACTCGCACAACATCGCGGTCCTCGCCCACTTGGCGGGGTACGCCTTCGGCGGGGCGGTCTGCTGGGCCCTGCTCGCGTCGCGGACGCTCAAGCCCGAGCCGCACGACCTGTTTTCGATGTCGCGCCAGGCCAACCGCCGGCGTGCGTTCCAGGCCGCGTCGAGGCACGGCGAGGCGCGGATTCAGAAGAAGGTCGGGCGAAAGCCCTCACGCAAGGACAACGACACCGATCCTGTCCCCGCTTTCGACGAAGACCTTGCCCTGGCGAGGGCGAAACTCACGGGCGCGATGAACGAGGGCGACCGCGACGGCGCGAGAGACGCCTACCGCGACCTCCTGGCCGAGCACGGGGTCGCCAAGTCGCTCATGCCCCGTCAGACCCAACTCGACCTGGGCAACATCCTGTACGAGGAGTCCGAGCACCAACTCGCCGCGACCGCGTACGAGGGCTTCCTGAAGCGGTATCCGCGCGACCCCGATTCGCCGCGCGTGCGCCTGCTGCTGGGGCTGATCAACGCCCGCTACCTGAACGATCCGGTGCGGGCCAAGTCGCTGCTCAAGGCGGCCGAGGGCGACCTCGACGAAGATAACAGGCGCCTCGCACGAGAGCTGCTGAACGAACTGGGCTGAACTGCCCGCAGGAGACCTACCGATGCCCGGACGCACACGCGTGAAGATCTGCGGGATCACGACGGTCGAGGCGCTCGACGCCGCGGCGAACGCGGGGGCCGACGCCGTCGGTTTCGTCTTCGTGCCCGGCTCGCCGCGGCACATCGAGCCCGAGAAGGCGTGGCCGCTGGTGAACATCTGCGCGCCGATGGTGACGACGGTCGGGCTCTACCAGAACCTGTCTGTCGACGGGTTTTCCGACATCTTCGAACGCTGCCCGACGGACCTGACCCAGCTCCACGGGACCGAGCCGGTCAAGACCGTCCAGGCCTGCGGCCCGCAGCTCATCAAGAGCGTGAAGTTCAACGAGGCGACGATCGACGAAGAACTGAAACGCTGGGAAGAAGTCGACGAGGTCGACGCGATCCTCGTCGACGGCTCGGCGGGCGGCGAGGGCGTGAGCTTCGACTGGTCGCTGCTCAAGGCCGCGATCGAGCGGACGGGCGTCCGCAAGCCGATCGTGCTCGCGGGCGGGCTGACGCCGGAGAATGTCGGCGAGGCGATCGGAGCGGTGCGCCCGTGGGCGGTGGATGTGTCCAGCGGCGTGGAACGCGAGCGAGGGGTGAAAGACGCGGGGCTGATCGAGGCGTTCTGCCGCGCAGTGCGCGAGGCCGACGCTGGGTGAAGCGGATCGCTCGCTTCGCGAGCGATGGAGCCAAGAATGCATTGGACTCCGTGCTTTTCTGCCGCTCCGAAGGAGCGGATGAGCCTTGTCACGAGTGATGCGAGGCGGAGCCGAGCTGAACTCGTGGATAGCGGCAAGCGGAGGCCGTCCTGAAGGGAAGGCGGAGGGAGGTCCTCCGCCCCTCGCGGGGCGGGGTGTTGATGGCGGGCTCTCCA
>SLFH01000130.1 GCA_007124345.1 Phycisphaerales bacterium
GGTACCTCGAGAGCCTGCCGCCGGCGTCGTCGATGATGGAGTAAGAGGGGTGTGGGGCGTTGGGCGTTGGGTGTGGGGAACAAACCGGACCTGTGGCACTGGCGGCTCGCCCACCAGTGTTTTCATCGCGGGCGATCATGACAAGGAAGCGATCGCGCGATCGGGTCTGCGGCATGGCCGGGTGTGCGATGCATTGCGTGTCGAGGGTCTCTGACATGAAACACTGGCGGTCAAGCCGCCAGTACCACAGTGTCAACACGTGCCACCGACCTCCAACGGAGGTCGGTGCGTTGGAGCACCGCTTCGGCTTCTTGGAGTCCAAGACCGATTAGGCCGAAGCGGAGCACCGACCTCGCAAAGCCGAGGTCGGTGGCACGGAAGACGGTTGATCTGTCTCTGACATGAAACACAGGCGGGCGAGCCGCCAGTGCCACGATCTGTCCGCGGCCCTCGCTATCGATCCAACTCGGCCGCGACGATGTTCAGCGAGCCGAGGATGGCGACGATGTCGCCGAGCATGTGGCCCTCGCTAAGCATGGCCATGACCTGGTAGTTGTTGAAGCTGGGCGCCCGGGTTTTGACGCGCCAGGCGCGCGGGCCGCCGTCGGAGACGATGTAGTAGCCCAGCTCGCCGTTGGCGGTTTCCTGGCAGCCGTAGGCCTCGGCGATGGGCGGCTCCCAGCCGCGGTTGGTCATGATGAGCTCGAAGTGCTGGATGAGGCCCTCGATCGAGCCGTAGACATCTTCCTTGCGGGGCTTGACGAGCTTGCCGTCGGCGAAGGTGTCGACCGGACCGCCGGGGATGTTGTCGATGAGCTGCTCGATGATCTTGACGGCCTGCTTGACCTCCTCCATGCGGACGAGGAAGCGGCTGTACACATCGCCGTCGGTCGCGACAGGCACCGAGAACTTGACGGCCTCAGCGCCCTGGCCGTCCCAGTTGTCGGCGTAGCAGAGGTAGGGCTCGTCCTTGCGGAGATCGCGTTTGACGCCCGAGGCGCGGGCGAGCGGGCCCGTCACGCTCCAGCCGATCGCCTGATCCTTGGTCATCACGCCGATCCCGCGCGTCCGGTCGTAGAAGATCCGGTTGCGCACCAGCAGGCCCTCGAGCTCCTTGAGCACCTGCGGCAAATCATCGCGGATGAAGTTCTTGACCATGCCCTTGAAGACTTCCTCGTCGGGCAGGTCGCGCATCAGCCCCCCCACGCGCGTCCAGTCCGGGTGGAAGCGCTGGCCGGAGATGTAGTCGCAGATGTCGTAGATCTTCTCGCGGGGGTTGAAGCCGTAGAGGAAGCCGGTGAACGCGCCCAGATCGAGGGCGGCGGCGGCGAGGTTGAGCAGGTGGTCCTGGATCCGCCCCAGCTCGGCCATGATCGTCCGCAGAACCTTGCAGCGGGGCGTGATGTCGATGCCGAAGAGCGTCTCGACCGCGTGGTGCCAGCAGATGTCGTTGCTGATCGGCGACAGATAGTTCATCCGCGACACGATCGTCACATACTGGTTGTAATCCAGGTGCTCGCCCAGCTTCTCGAAGCCCGAGTGCAGGTAGCCGATGTGGGGTGTGCATCGGGCGATCCGCTCGCCGTCGAGTTCGAGCACCAGGCGCAGGGTGGTGTGGGTGGCGGGGTGCTGTGGCCCGAAGTTCAGGACCCAGCGATCGCCGGTGTCGACATGCTCGGAGACATACTCGATGGTGTCGGCGTCGACTTCGAAGTTCTTGGCGGGCTTGATCGAGAACGGCATGAACAGATCCCTTTCAGGCGTCGGGTCGGGCCGATCGGGCCGGGAGCGGTTTCGATGGTAGGACGCCGGGGGATGTGGGCGGGGGGAGGAGGCGCGATGGCTTCCCGTAAGATCCCCACCCAGGCACGCGGTCCGATCGCCGGCGCGGCCTCTTGAGATCTCTCAGATCGTGACAGGGACCGCCCATGCCCGAACCAATTGCGTCCGCTGCGGAAACCCAGTACTCCGGCCGACCTGATCCCGCCGCTGCGGGTCCGTGGTGGCTCGACCCGGTCACGGTGCTGGCGAGGCTCTGGCGCCCCCGGTTCGTCCTGCCGGGCCTGCTGCTGCTCGCGGCGATCGTCTGGGCCGCGATGCATCCCTGGGTGGTTTCAAGGACGATCGAGATCCAGTTCAGGGCCGAGAGCGTCACACCAGCCGACGCGGAGCCCTTGATCGCGCTGGAGTGGCGCCGCAGTTCCGACGGCGTGGTCAACGGGCGCTGGCTAGGCGAGAAAGACCTCGGCCCGCCCCTTCAACGCCGATCGATCCGTCTCGGGCTGCCCGGGCCGAACTACGCGACCGACTTCTATGCGTTGCGGTGGAGCGAGGCCGCGTTCGACGCGGAGCTCCTCAGCGCCTCAGAACGCACCGAAATCCGATGGATCCCGCTGCGCCGGATCGACCTGGCCCCGCTCGGGGCGGAAACCGAAGTCACCAGCCACCGTTTCGCCGGGGTTGACGGCATCGGTGCATCGGCGGTAGGCGGCTCGCCCCGGCTCGGCGTCGTGCCGCACGCGATCGGGACGATCGCGATCTTTGCGCTGCTGCTCGTCGCGGCGGTGCTGTGCGAAGGGCTCCGCCGGCTGTCCCCGCTCGCGCGGGGCCTCAGGATCTCGCCCGAACTCGCGGCGCTCGCCCTGCTGATCGGCGTCCGCCTCTGGGTGATTGGCTACACGCCGATGATGCTCTGGACCGACTCGGCCCTCTACACCCACCACGCCCTGATCATCTGGGAGAGCGGAAAGGTCGAGGACGGCGGCTTCCACTTCATGCCCGGCTACCCGGTCTTCCTCTCGCCGTTCGTCGGGCTCTTCGAGAACTACACGCTCCCGCTGGGGCTGGTCCAGGCGGCGATGGGCGTCGCCAGCGCGTGGCTCTGCCTGCTGATCCTCCGCCCGGTCGTCGGCCGGTGGTGGGCGATCGCGGGGATGCTCCTGCTCGGGCTCGACCCCGACCTCATCTCGTTCGAGCGTTGGGTGCTCACCGAGACGCTCGGGCTGTTCCTCGTAATGCTCATCGCGTATCTGGCGTCACGCGAGGTTCGTCGAGACCCCCGGCAACTCGGCGGGATCGCCGGCTCGCTCGCGACCGCGATCGCGCTCGGCCTGCTCTGCGCCGCGTTGGTGTATGTCCGCTCGGCGATGCAGGTCCTGATCGTACTCGTGCCGGTGATGCTGCTGGCGATGCGTCTGCCCCGCCTGAGAATCCTCTACGCCGTGCAGGCGGCCCTCGTCGGCGTGATCGCCCTCGGGCTGCTACACCCGTGGATGAGCAGCGCCAAGGAGCAGCACGGGCGATACGCGATGGCGCTCTCGATGAACTTCGCGAGGATCCAGTGCGCCCAGATGTCCGGCGCCATCGACGAGAACCAGACCACCGCTTTCGACCACGGGCGGTGGCTCTCGATCGCCGAGCAGTTCCGGGATGGGCGCATGAGCGCGTGGAACTTCGCCAACGAGGTCCGCACCGGCGAGGTCTTCCCGAAGCCCGAGCAGCCCTTCACATGGATCAACCACCGCGAACTGGTCAACGGCTACATCACCGAGGA
>SLFH01000282.1 GCA_007124345.1 Phycisphaerales bacterium
AGGCGGCTTGGCTGTAGAGCGTTTCGCGCTCCTTGTCGGACGCCGGGCGTTGGCTGGGGGCCATGCCCGCCAGTTCCTTCCTGATGACATCGGACCTGAGCAGTTCGCCCCGGAGTGTGCGGGCGATCGATCGGGCGACGGTGCTCTTGCCCGTCGCGGGGAGCCCGGTCATCATGATGAGGCTCGGCGGGGCGAAGTACCCGCCGGCGAGGGCGGCGTATCCGCTGGAGCGTGCGATGGCTTCGGCGCCTTCATTGGCGCCCGCCAGCGCCGATACCTTGCTCCGGACCATCGCGTAGTGGACGCGGTACAGGGGCTGGAGGGTTTCCAGGTCCGGGTCGTCGGTCTCGGATGCGTAGCGGCGCACGAACCGGTCGGCCAGCCCGGGCCGGCCGGCGTGGTCGAGCTCCATCGCGAGGTAGGCGATCTCCGCGGCGACATCGGCGCACCTGAACGCGCGGCAGAACTCCAGACGGTCGTAGATCACCGGCCCGTCGTCGGTCAGGCAGATGTTGCCCGGGTGGAGATCGCCGTGCCCCTCGCGGATGCGATTCTGCTCGATGCGTCGGTTCAGCAGCGCCGACTCTTGGCGGATGAACGACTCGGCGCGTTCCCGCAGCGAGGCGAGCAGGCGGGCGGGGATCGGGGGCGTTTGCTTCGGATCATCGCCCGGGCGGTCGGGCGTTTCGCCGGCGAAGGGGCGGCACTCGTCGAGGTTGCCGAGGATCCGCTGGGTGAGGCCCTCGGGCGTGGCGTGGCGGTCTACCTCAGGGCCGGTCTGGCAGTCGGCGTGGAATGCCGCGAGCTTGCGAACGATCGCTCCGAGATGCGTTTCGAGTTCGCCGTCGTCCAACGCCCCTTTTCGGAGGAGGCGTTCGAGCATCCGCTCAGCGGGGAGGCGGGCCATGTGCAGGGCCCAGTCGTCGGGCTCGGCCTCTTCCGACGCCTCGCCGACGCGCCACGAGCCGCCTTCGCGGAAGATCGGCAGCACACCGAGGTAGACGTCCGGGGCGAGGGGGCGGTTGAGCTCGACCTCCAGCTCGGCACTGGCCCGGCGCTTCTCCGGGGTGGAGAAATCGAGAAAGCCGTAGTCGACGGGTTTTTTGATCTTGTACCCCGCGCCCTGGAAGAGGAGGACGGTGGAGGCGTGGGTCTCGATGCGTTCGACCGGCCCCCGGCCCTTGGCTTCGAGGCCGGCGATCACGCTCTGGATCATGCGTCGGTGGGTGTTGGGTCCGGTGGCCACGGGCGAGTGTAGTTGGCGCGTGAAACGCCGCGGCTGATTTGTGCGAAGCCGGGGGCGGAAGGGGTGTTTAAAAGCGGGTCTCGGTTGAAGAGCACCGGGGCAGTGCTATTATCGAGCACCTATCCGGTGCGATACTTTCGCACCCCTCGAACCGGACTTCTTGAGAGGATATGCCCCTTTGCTCGCGTTCTCCCGCAAGACCGATTATGCCCTGGTGGCGATGGCGGAACTGGCGATCGAGCCGGGGTGCTGCCGCAGCGCGACGAGCCTGGCGGAAGCGACCGACGCGCCGGGGCCTCTGCTGAAGAACATCCTCAAGAGCCTTGCGCAAGCGGGGCTGTTGCAGGCCGAACGCGGGCCGCTGGGCGGGTACCGGCTCGGGCGCGGGCCCGATGAGTTGAGCGTGCTGGATGTGGTGGAGGCGGTGGAGGGCCCGGTGGCGCTCGCGCGTTGCTGCGGCGAGGGCGAATCTCCGGAGCGTGACGGGTGCGTGCACTCGCCCCGCTGCCGGGTGCAGCACGCGATGAGGCTGATGCACCAAGGGATGGTGGATGTGCTGCGTCGGACGACGGTGGCGGACCTCGCTTTCTCGGCGTCGGACGAAGCGGTGACGCTGAGCGTGCGTCGTGACAGTGCGCAGGCGACAATCAAAGGAAAGCAGGCATGACAACAACACCCGAGCTCCAGGACTGGGAGTCGCAGAGCTACAAGTACGGCTTCGTCTCCGAGGTCGAGTCCGACACGATCCCGCCGGGGCTGGACGAGGATGTGGTGCGAACGATCTCGGCGAAGAAGGGCGAGCCGGAGTGGCTGACGGAGTGGCGCCTGAAGGCGTACCGCAATTGGCTGACGATGCGCGAGCCGGAGTGGCAGAATGTCCGCTACCCGAAGATCGACTTCCAGGCGATCTCGTACTACTCGGCGCCGAAGAACACGCCCAAGTACGAGAGCATCGACGAGGTCGACCCGGAACTGCTGCGCACCTACGAGCGTCTGGGCATCCCGCTTGAGGAGCAGAAGCGCCTCGCGGGCGTGGCGGTCGACGCGGTGTTCGACAGCGTGTCGGTGGCGACGACGTTCAAGAAGGAGCTCGGCGCTGCGGGCGTGATCTTCTGCTCGATCTCCGAGGCGGCTCGGGAGCACCCCGAGCTCTTGAAGAAGTACCTGGGGACTGTGGTGCCCTACAACGACAATTACTACGCGGCGCTGAACTCGGCGGTCTTCACCGACGGCTCGTTCGTCTTCGTGCCCAAGGGCGTCGCCTGCCCGATGGAGCTGAGCACGTACTTCCGCATCAACGCCCAGGCGACCGGCCAGTTCGAGCGAACGCTGATCATCGCCGAGGAAAAGGCGTCGGTGAGCTACCTCGAGGGCTGCACGGCGCCGATGCGCGACGAGAACCAGCTGCACGCGGCGGTGGTCGAGCTTGTCGCGCTCGACGACGCGAAGATCAAGTACTCGACGATCCAGAACTGGTACCCCGGCGACCGCGAGGGCAAGGGCGGGATCTTCAACTTCGTGACCAAGCGCGGGCTGTGCAAGGGCAAGCGCTCGCACATCTCGTGGACGCAGGTCGAGACGGGCTCGGCGATCACTTGGAAGTACCCCAGCTGCGTGCTGCAGGGGGACGATTCGGTCGGTGAGTTTTACTCCGTCGCGCTGGCCAAGGGCCGCCAGCAGATCGACTCGGGCACGAAGATGGTGCACATCGGCAAGAACACGCGGAGCAATGTCGTCTCCAAGGGCATCAGCGCCCAGGAGGGCAACAACACCTACCGCGGGCTGGTGAAGATCATGCGCGGCGCCGACAACGCCCGCAACTACACCCAGTGCGACTCGATGCTGATGGGCAACCGCTGCGGCGCCCACACCTTCCCGTACATCGAGAACGCCAACCCGTCGGCCAATGTCGAGCACGAGGCGACGACGAGCAAGGTCGGCGAGGACCAGCTCTTCTACCTCCAGCAGCGCGGGCTGAACGAGGAGCAGGCGGTCTCGATGATCGTCAACGGTTTTTGCCGCGAGGTCTTCAGGGAGTTGCCCATGGAGTTTGCGGTCGAGGCGACCAAGCTGCTGGAGATCAGCCTGGAAGGCAGCGTCGGGTGAAGCGCGGAGCGGCGACGATGAGCGATGGGTATGTCAGAGCGTTTGGCGTCGACGAGATCGCGCCGGGCGAGGCCCGGGTGGCGACGGTCGACGGGGTGGAGATCGCGGTCGTGAACATCGACGGCGAGTTTCACGCGTTGGAGAACCGGTGCCCGCACGCCGACGGGCCGCTTGGAGAAGGGTTTGTGCAGGGC
>SLFH01000410.1 GCA_007124345.1 Phycisphaerales bacterium
GACATCTCCTCCTCGCCCCTGCTCACACCCGGCACCCCCTACATCGGCCTCTTCAACGCCCACGAGGTCACAGACAGCGGCCAGATCTTCATCATCTCAACCGTCAACGACGCCAACATCCCCACCACCGTCGACCGCACGCTCACCCGCTGGGACCGCGTCTCCGCCGGCAACTACACCGAGACCGTCCTGATCTTCGAGAGCGCCGAGGTCGGCGCCACCGGACGCTTTGTCGCCGATCTGGAAACCAACTCCAACCAGCTCGACGCCAACAACAACGGCGATGTCATCTATGTCGCCCGCGTCGACGGCGACACCGCCTCCAACCGCTTCCTCATGGTCAACAACACGCCGATTATCCAGCAGACCGACCCCCTGCCCGCAACCCCAGGCCGCAATGTCCGACTCCTCACCGGCGCAGTCTCGATCAACGACAGCGGCGACTGGGCCGCACGACTCACCCTCGACGGCGACCCCGCCGACGATGTCCTCATCGTCAAGAACGGCACGCAGATCATCGCACGCGAGGGCGACGACGCCCCCGGCGCCGGAGGATTCAACTTCACCGGCTTCGGCTCCGGCCCCGTCCACATCGGGAACAACGGCGCCGTCCTCTACGCAGGCGTCTGGAACGCACCAAGCCAGAACACCGGCGTCTTCGTCAACGACAACCTCGTCCTCCGACAGGGCGACATCTTCGAGGTCTCCTCCGTCATCTACGAGGTCACCACCATCCGCAGCGTCACCGACGGCTACCACCTCTCCGACAACGGCGAGTGGGCCGCAATCCGCGTCGTCCTCTCCGACGGATTCAACACAAACCTCGACGCCATCGTCCGCATCAACATCGACCTGCCCACCGCCTGCCCGCCCGACCTCAACGGCGACGGCGTCGTCGACGCAGACGACTTCTTCCTCTTCCTGCAGCTCTTCGCCGCCGGTGATCCTCGCGCCGACTTCAACAACGACGGCGTGATCGACGCCGACGACTTCTTCGCATTCCTCAGCGCCTTCGCCGCAGGCTGCTGAACGCTCGGCAGGAGCACATCTAACAAGAACACCGCCCCCGCCGGGTCCGCCCGCCGGGGGCGTTTTCTTGCGCCTTTCCACACCCCTGGCCGATATGTGGGCTCCATGGGCAACCCCATCGCAGACATCCCAAAGAACGCCCTCTCGCCAGGCGACCTCGCCATCGACTGCGGCGCCAACATCGGCTGGGTCACCGGCCGCATGCTCGCCCGCGGCGCCCGCGTCATCGCCTTCGAGCCAAACCCCCACGCCTTCGAGGTGCTCAAAGGCGCCCACGCCGAGAACCCCGCAGCCGACTGCCGAAACGCCGGCGTCCACGACCACGACGGGCACGCCGATCTCTACCTGCACCACCGCGCGTTCGAGGACGAGGTCCACTGGTCCGCCGGCTCCTCCATGCTCGAGTTCAAGGGCAACATCGACCCCGCTCGCTCGGTCCGCGTCGAGGTCGTCGACCTCGCCCGCCTCATCCTCGAACTCGACGAAGAGGTCGCCCTGCTCAAGATCGATGTCGAAGGCCTGGAGGTCCCCATCCTCAACCGCCTCCTCGACTCAGGCGCGATCGACCGCGTCCGCCTTACCCTCGTCGAGGCCCACGACCAGCGGATCCCAGAGCTCAAGCCCGAGACCGACGCCCTCCGCGACCGCCTCCGCCGAGAGGGGCGCGAAACCTCAATCCGCCTGGACTGGATCTGAGGGTTTCAGCCCCGGGGCAAGGCACGGATAACCACCCCGAAAACCGCCGCCACCCACCGGCCGACGCGAACAGACAACTCTCCCGGACCGTTCATAAGACGACCCGCGGATGAACCTTGCATTTCCGCGCCGCGACAGGCTTCGGTTCGGCAAAGACAAGATTGCACCCATCCCCACTCCCGGGTACGCTGAGGGTGCTTTTGAGGAAGGGGCCGAGAGAGCCCTGCCCGAGGCTTGTGCCGAAGGCCGCCCCGCCTCACCCGGAGGAAAAGAAGTCATGCGTAGACCATCGTTCGCAGCCGCGTCCAGCGCGGCCATTGTGTTGTTTGCGTGCGCCGGCGCCGCCGTCGCCTCAGACAACCTCATCGGCGTCAACTTCACCACCGCGACCCGGGCCATCCCCGATCCGCAGAACTGGAACCGGATCTCCGACGCCTCCGGCTCGCTCTTCAATCTCACAGACGACTCCGGCGCGACCACCGGCGTCAGCATCAACTGGGATGCGCCCACGAGCACCATCGCCGGAGCCGCCATCGGCGCCGACCTCATCCCGCAGCACACCTACGACCTCAGCGGCATGATCGGCTACCGCTTCGTCACCAACGACAATGTCTACTCCGTCACCTTCAGCGGACTGACCCCCAACGCGCCCTACAAGTACTGGTTCGTCGCCCACCGCGCCTCTCTCGCCTTCAACCAGACCGTCCGCGTCAGCAACGGCGACAACATCGACGCCATCAACTTCCAGCAGGTCAAGTCCGGCACCAGCGCCTTCGGAATCAACGACCAGCTCTCCAACGACACACAGGTCTGGAACGACCTCGCCTTCGATACTTTCAGCAGCTCGACCGGCACCATCACCTTTAACTGGCAGCGCAACGCCTCAGACCCCGTCGTCATCGGCGCGCTCGCTATCCAGCGCGATGTCCCGCCGGAGCCCTTCGATGTCCGCATCGCCTCCAGCGTCTCGGCGGACTCCGTCGGCGTCGGAGAGAATGTCACATTCACCTTCGATGTTTTCAACCCCAGCCCCGCCGATGTCACAGGCGTCGTCGTCGAGATCGAGCTCCCCTCCGGCCTCGACTATGTCTCCGACGACCGCAGCGGCACTCTCGTCGGCAACACGCTGACCGCCAGCCTCGGCGACCTCACCTCGCTGAGCACCACCACAATCAATGTCATCACGAACCCCACCGCCCCCGGAGTCTTCGTCGTCGAGGCCGAGGTCGACATCAACGAACTCGACCCCAACCCCGACAACAACTTCACCACTGCCTCGGTCAATGTCGGCGAGACAGACCTCGCCGTCGCCATGGTCGGCAGCGCAAACCCGATCGTCATCGCGACCAACCCCGCCGTCGACTTCACCATCGACTACGACAACCTCGGCCTCATCACCGCTTCCGATGTCCAGATCGTCTTCACCGCCCCGCCCGAGCTGAACATCACCGGATCCTCCGCGGGCACCATCAGCGGCAACACCGTCACCCTCGACATCCCCTCCTTCTCCGGCGCAAACACCGGCTCCTTCACCGTCAACACAACCGCCGTCGCCGCGAACCCCAACGCACTCGTCACCGTCGAGATCAGCCACGCCGGCCCCGATCCCGACCCCTCAAACGACATCGCCGGCGTCTCGCTCCTCATCGCGCAGGACGCCTCGGACTTCCCGCCCGTCAGCACCATCTTCTCCAATATCCACTCGCTGGATAACTCGCTGGTCCCCGGACGCCCAGGCGAACGCTTCCAAACCGGCACCGGCGCAACAACCGCCTTCGGTTTCCCCTTCGCAAGCCCCGAAGGCAGCCTCTGGATC
>SLFH01000135.1 GCA_007124345.1 Phycisphaerales bacterium
ATCGCTGAAGGTGTTGATGGCGTCCTGGATAGCGGCGAACGAGGTGCCCGAGGAGAACTGGAGCTGGCGGCTGCCCAGCGATCCGGAGATCTCGATGGTGAACGCGCTGCCGGTGTTGTTCATGTTCAACTCACCGGCGGCGCCCAGGTCGAGGAAGAGCTGGCCGCGCTGCGCGGATGTGGTGATGTTCACATCCACGTTCATGCTGTCGCCCTTGAACTTCGCGCCGTTCACCTGGAACTGCGAGACACTGGCGTTCACGGCCGAGGTCTGGTAGTCGAAGTTGCCGTTGAGCAGCTTGACGCCCTGGAAGTTCGTCTGGCCGGCGATACGGTCGATGGTCTGGAGGATCGAGTCGATCTGGACCTGATTGGCGTCCTGCTCCTCCTTGGAGAGGCCGGCCTTCGAGGCGGTCGCGGTCAGCAGGCCCTGCAGCTCGACGAGCAGACCCGAGACCTCCTGGAGGCCGCCCTCGGCGATGTTGAGCACCTGGTCGGCGCGCTCGGCGTTGCTGATCGCGGCGTTGGTCGAGCGGATCTCGCTGCGGAGGTTCTCCGAGGCGATCAGCCCGGCCGGGTCATCCTTGCCCCGGTTGATCCTCAGGCCCGTCGAGAGCCTTTCCAGCGATGTGTTAAGCTGGAAGTTGTTCTGGCCCAGCACACGCTGAGCGATGAGGGACTGCACATTCGTATTGATCCGAGTCATGACGACCTCCGTGCACAGCCTTTTCGGCCGCGTGTCTTCCTTGCCCGGCGTGCGGCATCGCGTCTTCGAGCCGGTGCTTACCTGTTCCAACCCGAGGACCGGTGCGACGCACGACCGATCCCGCCCTCATCCGAATCCGTTCGGTTCGGGCAACCCCGCGGACAACCGCGGTCGGGCAGCAGAATCGGCGCAGCGGGGGTGCGGGTTTAGTTCGAGGCCAGCGTTCGGCGCGAAAAAAATTGGACCCGGCCGGCGCACAGAAGAACACCCCCTCGTGAGGGGGTGTCAAAGGGCTCACGTCGTGCGGGGCTCCACACGGATCGGGGGAGCGGCCAGCCCCGTCCGATTACCGGTTGTGATCACTCGGCCGGGGACCACGGAGGTCCGCCGGCTGCCGCCGGGATCAGCCCAGGAGCTGCAGCACCTGCTGCGACTGCTGGTTGGCCAGCCCCAGGATCGTCGTGCCGGAGCTCGACAGGATCTGCGATCGGGTCAGGGCCGAGGTCTCGAAGGCGAAGTCCGCGTCGCGGATCTGGCTCGACGAGGCCGACAGGTTCTCGAACGCCGCCTGCAGCGACCGCTTATTGGTCTCCAGCGTGTTCCGCTCGAACGCGCCGAGGCGTCCCCTGAGGATCGAGATCTCGTCGATGGACTTCTGGACGATCTCGCTGATGGCCGAGAAGTCGTTCCGCTGGAAGCTCTCGGGGATCGAGTTGCCAGAACCGGTGGTGATCGAGCTCAGGAAGGCGAGCTTGCCGTTGACGAAGCTCCCACCCAAGCTGCTGGCGGCGACCGACGGCACGCCGACATTGATCTGCTGGCTGGCGTTGATCTTCGGGCCGAGCTGGAAGATCGAGCCGCCCCCGGTGATCTGGAACTCGGAGGGGTCGCTCGTCGGATCGGTCGCGAAGAGCTCGTCGAGCAGGATCTCGACGCCCAGCGTCGCGGAGTTGACCGAGATCTCAAGGCCACGCCCGTTGGCGAGGTTGCCGTTGACCAGGGCGACGACATCGCGCCCCTTGTCGCGGCTGGTCCTGCTGAGGGAGGGATCGTTCCAGTCGAACGGGTCCTGCGGCGCGTACTCGGCGTCGTCGGGGAAGGAGTAGGTCTGCCACCCGCCCAGTTCAGAGGGGGTGGGTACATCGAGGCGTTGGATGCTGACGAACGAGTTGGTGCCGTAGCCCTCCGAGCGGAAGGCGATGCCCGAGTTGACGTTGCCGTTGATCAGCTCGGCGCGGACGCCGGTGATGGGCGAGGCGTTCTGCACGGCGTCGACGATCCGCTGGAGCGAGGTTCCGCTGGCGAAGCGGAGTGTTGTCACGCCGTTGGGCCCGCGGACTTCGAGTGTGACGGTCGAGGCGATCTGGCCGGGGACCGGCGCGATGTCGCCGTTGAGGTAGAGGGCGCCGCGCTGGGCCGAGGCGAGGACATCGACCTCGACGCCGATGGGCTGGTTGTCGGTGAAGAGGGCGCTGGTGACCTTGGCCCTGCCGATGGCGGCGGTGTCCATCCCGCTGAGGGTGTAGTCCCGCGAGCCGTCCAGGAGCTTCATCCCGCCGAAGGAGGCGGTGTTGGCGATCCTGGTGATGGATTCGACGGCCGAGTCGATCTGGAGCTGGTTCGCCCGGCGTTCCTCTTCGGAGTTCGCTCCGGAGTTTGCGGCCTCGACGACGAGCGCGTTGATCGTGTTGAGGAGATCGTTGATCTCGGTGAGGGGGGCCTCTGTGGTCGCCAGGACCGACGAGGCTCGCTCGGCGTTCTTGATGCCTTGGCCGACGCCCTCGATGTCCGAGCGGAGCCGCTCTGAGATGATCAGGCCCGCCGGGTCGTCCTTGCCTCGATTGATGCGCAGGCCCGTGGACAGGCGTTCGAGCCTGACGGATAGATCCGCGTTGTTGCGCTCGAGTCGCGACTGTGCGATGAGGCTCGGGATGTTGCTGTTGATCCTGGCCATTGAAATCCTCCGTGATTCTGCACGGCGCCGGCTTCTGGCCGGGGCCTGATTCTCCGGGTCGGCGCCCCCGTGTTCCTTCGGGCGCGTCTCCGGATCGCTCCTTTGTCCAACCGGGCGATGTTCCGTTTATCTGCGCGGGTGCGGCTCCGCCGCGACCGCCCGCCGTGGGCCCTCAGGCCGAGGGCTTGATCCGTGCGCCGTTCTGCGGCGCCGGAGACGAGAGTCTGGATGGGCCCTGGCCGCTCTTCTGCGGGCCGGGGCGGATCGTCTGGGTGAGTACTCCGATGTCATCGCCGCGGACCTTCGCGGCTTGTTCGTTCTCTCGGCGGATCGCCTCGTACACCTCTTTGCGGTGCACGGCGATCCGGGTCGGGGCGTTGATGCCGAGTCGCACCTTGTCGCCCCGGATGTCGACGACAGTGATCTCGATGTCGTCGCCGATCATGATGGTCTCGTCTCGCTGACGGGACAGCACCAGCATGGTGTCGGCTCCTTTGAACCCTGGACCCCCGCGCCGGCGTCGGCGCGGGAGATGACTGGTGACCGGGAACGCGCGGAGCGCACCCGTGACCGCCCCGGCGCTTCTGGCCGGGACACAAGGGGTAAGTACGGGCCGTCCCGTAGATTCAGGCCGACGCGGCGCGGCGCTCCGGCTCTTCGACCGCGGCCACCTTCACGAGCTTGTGGCGCGTCGTCCAGCGCTTCTCCGCGAGCACAACCTGCTCGCCGACGCGGCTGAGCGTGTTGACCACAAGCGGGCCCTGAAGGTTCCCCGTCAGGTGATCCTCGACGCGGTTGACGATCACGAAAACCTGCGCGTCCTCAAGACGAGAGAGCTCCAGCTCACCCATCTGCTCCTTGCGG
>SLFH01000307.1 GCA_007124345.1 Phycisphaerales bacterium
CGCAGGTGTCTTGTGCGTGGCGTAGTTGTCCAGCACGATGTGCACCTGCGTCCCCGCCGGCTCGGTCGCCTTGACCACCTTGTCGACGCTCCGGAGGAACTTCAGGAACTCCAGGTGCCGGTGGCGCTGGAAGCACTCGCCCATCACCACCCCCGTTTTGACCAAGAGCGCCGCGAACAGGCTGGTGGTCCCGTGCCGCGTGTAGTCGTGCGTGCGACGCTCGGGCGTGCCCGGCAATCTGGCCAGACGCTCGAGCTCGGCCCGTTCGGCGTCGGTGAAGTTCAACGGCCTTCTCGTGCTCATCGCGCGGCTCCAGTGTACTCTGGATCCGGTACGCGCCGGCGACGAAACGGCTGCGCCTTTTTTCAGTTCGGGACACTAGAGCCTTCCGCCAGGGAGGTGCGCCGATCCATCGACCAACTCAACGCCCAGACCGTTCGGGCGTTCGTTCGCCACCTCGTCGAAGGCGATGTCGATTCCGCGCTCGATGAACTCGCCGACAACATCGCGCTCTCCGAACGCGACCTTCGGCGGCTGGTTGAGCGCGCCTCGCAACAAGTCCAGGAATTGCTCGGGACGGCCGACAGCGGTCTGCCTCTGAGCGAGGATGTGCTCAACCAGAGCAAGTCCACCCTTGCTTCCGGGCTCGAAGACTTCGCCGGCGAAGGCGGATCTGATGTCAGCAGGAGGGATATTCGATCCGCACTCGACGACCTCGATACCGAGGTCATGCAGACCATCGCGTGGCGGCTCGTCCCGGGTGATGCCGACGGCGCTCGAAGTGCGCTCATCGCCAACACATCGCTCACCCGCGCTGAAGCCGACGACCTGATCAACGGCATCGAAACAAACCTGGAGCAGACCGTCACTCGGTACCGCGAGCAGGCTGGGGAGTACACGGACGCAGTGGGTAGCTATGCCCAGCGTGTGCTCTGGAGCGCGTTCTTCATCTCGACGCTGAGCCTCGTCGCGAGCGCCCTCGGTGGCTGGCTCGGCACCCGACCTGTGCCCCGCCGGGCCATGCAAGCCCGTGATACCCGCGAAGCGCGGTGACCGCAGGGCGTGCCACGGCCATTTGCGGTGCAGCGGATTCTCGTCCGCGTGGTCGGCGATCGTCGCGAACGACAAAGCGGATCGCCATATCGTGGCTCCGTCACCGGAGACCCGCTCGGCCAATGCTCGCCCCGGCGCTTTGTGACGGCGTCGGCGGGTGTGACGGTGGCCCGGTCGCAGCCAGAGCGCTTCAGGTCCGAGGGTGGCAGGTTCGAGTTTGAGCCATGACGGACGCTCCCGAACACTCGAGCGAGGTGGAGCACCGCGTTGAATTTGGCAGTTCGGGCCTCGCCGCCGGCTGGCAGGGTTCGGCACATCGCGGACTCAGCCAGATTTACGAACAAAGCGGGTGACCGGACTCGAACCGGCGACATTCAGCTTGGGAAGCTGACGTTCTACCACTGAACTACACCCGCAACACACTGCGCATGGTGGCATACAGCGTTGAATATTCATACGCCGATGGCGCCACGCCCAGCATCTTAGGCCGACACCCAGAACAGTAAACACTGTCCAGCCTCGGCTCGAAAAAAGCACCCTGAGGGCTCCAGAGCTTCAGCCCCAGAAGTTGGCAGGATGGATCTCGCTGGAAGGCGGGCCGAGGCACGCTCTCGATCGCCCAGCTTCGCGAACACCAGACCAGGGACCTTACACATACCGATCTTCCAGCGCGGTCACGGACGAAGCACGATCGCGGGTTGGTGCTGACAGAACCTCGCACTGGGACTCACGCAAGAGTTCGTCGCTCACCGCCGGCATGAAACGGGGGACGTCCCGCGTGCGTACTTGCATGCACGACGTGCGCAGGCGATCCTTCGGTTCAGGCGGGCTGAATCGACGGATCGGGCGGATCGGGCTGCGGCTCAGTGTCGCGGGGCCTTGCCGCCGGGGGACCGCCGGGGCGGACCCGGTACAGCATCGCGTAGAGCACCGGGACCAGCAGCATCGTGATCGCCGAGCCGATGGCGAGGCCGAACATGATCACGACGGCCAGGGACGACCAAAAGACATCGGCAAGCAGCGGGATCACCCCCAGCACAGTCGTTCCGGCGGCCAGCAGTACCGGTCGCAGTCGTCCCACTGCGGCGTTGACCAGCGCGTCATACGCAGCCTGACCCTGTTTCTGCAGGGCCGTGATCTCGTCCAGCAGCACGATGGCGTTCTTCACCATCATCCCCGCCAGCGACATGGCGCCGAGCAGGGCGACGAAGCCGAACGGTTGCCGCGTCACGATGAGCCCCACGATCACGCCGATCAGCGCGAATGGCACGACGAACAGCACGATCAATGGCTGGCGGTAGTTGTTGAAGAGGCCGACGACCACCAGCGCCATGATGATGAAGGCCGGGACCACGCCGGGCAGCAGGGACTTCTGGGCGTCCCGCGAGGAGCGGTACTCACCGTCGATCGTCAGCGTGTATCCCGGCGGCATCTCGATCGATTCAAGCTTGTCCCGGACGTCGTTGAGGTAATCGGTCGCGAATCCCAGCGGCACGCCTTGAGCGGCGATCGTGCGCCGCCGGTTGAAGCGGAAGATGAAAGGGTCGCGCCATTCCGGACCCACGCTGGAAGTGACCTGCGTCAATGGGACCGAACGGCTCGACAGCAGCGGTCGGACCTGCAGGACATCGAGGTTTCTCGCCCCCTGCTCGCGGTCTCCCGCCGAACTGCGCAGGATGATCGGGAGAAGCTTGTCGTCCTCCCGGTACAGCCCGACGACGGTCCCGTCGTGGGATCGACGCAGTGCCGCGGCCACATCTGTCCGGGCGACGCCCGTCCACCGGGCGTTGGTCTGATCGTAATCCGCGACGATCAGGGGCGTTTGCTCCCGCCAGTTGGTCCGCACGGCCTTGGCGTGCGGGCTCTCGGCCAGAATCGCGGACGCCTGCTGCCCCAGGGAGCGCAGCACTGCCGGGTCCGCGAAGGCCGGGCCGCTGATCCGGGCTTCGACCGGCCAGGAGAGGAATGGCCCGAGGCCGTAGCGACGGCCGATGACCATGGCCTCGGGGGCGTGCGCATCGGCCCATGCCTGCACCACGGGCATGACCCGCCCGACCGTCGATCCGTCGGTGGTATTGATGATCAGTTGGGCGTACGAGGAGTTGGGTGACTCCGGCTCGACCGGGAGATAGAAACGCGGAGGGCCGCGTCCGACGAAGGTGCTGGTGGCGGTTACGCCGTCCTGCTCCATCACGAAAGACTCGATGCGCCGGGTGACCTCCGAGGTCGTCTGGATCGATGTCCCCTCGGGCATCCAGATGTCGACCATGAACTGCGCCCGGTCCGACGACGGGAAGAACATCTGGTCCACGAAACGGAAGGCGGCGATGGATCCGACCAAGGCGCCGATGAACACCAGCAGGACGAGCACCCGCACCCGCAGAGCGGCCTCCAGAATCCGGCGGAACAGCAGATAGAAACCGCCCGAGTAGGGATCTTTCTGGCCGGCCTTCGGCTTTGGCAGCATGACCACGCACATCAGCGGGGACACCGTGATGGCGAAGAGCCAAGAGATCAGCAACGCCACGCCCGCGATTGTGAACAGCGCCTGGGTGTACTCGCCGGCGGCCTCGGTCGACGCGGCGATCGGATAGAACGCCATCACGGCAACGATTGTCGCCCCCAGCAGCGGAATCGACGGACCGGATGCGGCCTCGATCGCTGCGGCAACGCGGCTCATCCCCCGCTCCATCCGGATCAGCACCCCGTCGGCCACCACGATGGCGTTGTCGACCATCATCCCCATGGCCACGATCAACGCCCCCAGCGACATCCGGTGCAGGTCTTCGTCGATCAGGTTCATCACCAGGAATGTCGCGATGATGACCATCAACAGCCCGGAGAGGCCCACGACGATCGCCGTGCGGAAGCCCATCGCGACCCACAGCACCACCAGCACGATGGCGATGGCCGTGGCGAGGCTGACCATGAAGGCGCTGACCGCGGCATCCACCTCTTCGGACTGCCACGAGATCCGGTTGATCTCGATCCCGACCGGCAACTCGGCGCTGATACGGGCCAGGCTCTCGTCGATCGACCGCCCCAGCTTGACGATGTTCACGCCCGACGCGTTCGAAACGGCGATCCCGATGGAGGGCAGCCCGTTGAACCGCATCTCGGCGTTTGGGGGCGTCATGTATCCGCGCTCGACCGTCGCGACGTCACGCAACCGGATCAGACGGCCCTCGTCCTGACCGCCCAGTGTCCGCCCGCGGATCAGGAGTTCGCCGATCTCTTCGGGCGAGCCGAACTCCCCGGTCACCAGGAACCGCATGCGCGTTCCCTGCAGGTCCAGCGCCCCGGCGTCGACCACCGTGTTCTGCTGGGAGAGGGTCATGTTGACGTCCAGCAGCGAGAGCCCCAACTGGGAAAGCCTCGCCTCCGAGATGTCCAGGTACACGCACTGCCGCGGCACGCCCCACAGTTCCACTTTCGCAACCCCGGGGATCACCGCGAGCCGGGCCTTGATGTCGTCGGCGTGCCTCTCGAGCTCCGCCATCGAGAAGCCGTCGGACTGCAACGCGAACAGAAAACCGAACACATCTCCGAAATCATCGAGCACGATCGACGACGACGCCCCGGGGGGGAGCTGCGGCTGCGCGTCGGCAACCCGCTTGCGCAGTTCGTCCCACACCTGCGGCAGATCGTTGGAGTGCACCGCGGGATTGATGATCACCTTGACGGATGAGAGCCCCGCGCTCGAGTAGGACTCGATCTCGCGCACCACTGCGATGCTCTGAACGGCCCGCTCGATGACATCGGTGACTTCCAGCTCGACCTCTTCAGGGGAAGCGCCGGAGTAGGGCGTCGCGACCACTGCCGTCTTGACCGTAAACTCCGGATCTTCAAGCTGTCCGAGCTGAAAGTAAGAGAGCGCGCCGGCGACCATCACGACGGCCGTGGAGAACACCGTCACGACCGACCGCTCGAATACCTTGGCAATGATTTTCATTCGGGGTTCCCCGGCGTCGTACTCGCGGTGGCCTGGATCCGGACGCGCTGCCCATCACGCAGAAAGGCCGCGCCGGCAGTGGCCACCACATCACCCGGTCCGACGCCCCGCACAAGGATGCCCGCGGGCGAGATCCGTCCGACCTGGACCGTGCGTCGCGACACCACCCCTGTCGCCTCGTCGATCACCCAGACGAAGCTGTCCTCGCCGGCCTTCTGACGCACCGCGCTCGGGGGCAGCTCGAACTCATCTTTGACTTTCGCCTCCGACCGCATCCGGGAGACCCACGCCCTTCCGCTCATCCCGGGCAGGATCCGCCCGGTGGCGGGCTGGTCCATGACAAGGGTGATGGGGAAGGTCCGTGTGACCGAATCGGCCTCACGCTGCACCTCGTCCACCCGGGCGATCAGTTCCTGTCCCGGGAAGGTCTCGAACTCACACCGGATCTCGTCGACCGCATCGAGCTGGGCGACCAGTTGCTCGGGGATGTGCGCCGTGAAGCGGATGCGGGAATTGTCCACGATTCGAAGCACGGGCTGCCGGGCCTGGATGTCCTCGAAATTCTCTGTGAACCTCGCGGAGATCTCCCCCGAGAAGGGGGCCCGCAGCGAGGTATCCGCCAACGCGTCGCGGGCTGCCTGGAGTTCCGCCTCGAGCGATTTGACGTTCGCGGCCGCGATGTCGCGTGCCGCGAGGGTGCGGACGCTCTCCATCTCCGATGCCGCGCCCCGTTGGAAGGCGACATTCACTCTGTTGTACTCTTCCTCGGCGCGTACGAGCTCGGCGGCCGCCCGGGCCAGCCCCGCTTCGACCAAGGTCACCCGGACCAGGAAATCACGCTCGTCGACCCGGGCGATGACCTCGCCCGCCGTCACCGTTTGACCAAGTCGTGCGGGAAGGGTCTGGAGCGTGCCGGAGACACGGAAAGACAGGTCAACGAACTGCACCGCCTCAGCGCGACCGGGGAACTGACGCCCGCGGAACTCCGAGAGCTCACCCACCCTCACAACCTGCACCGGACGGACGACTTCCGGGCTCTCCACCGCATCGCGGCACCCCGCCGTTCCAGTGAAGAACAAAAGAATGGTCGCGAGGAAGCTCACTCGCCCCACGGAGGCATGTGTGTTCTGGCCAAGCATTGGCGATCCTGCAGAGCAAGGGTCAGTTCTCATTTTCATGTGCACAGTTTAACCGGGTGATCGGAGCGCGAATGGCTTTTCTTCTCAACCTCAAGCGATACTTTGCTCCCGTCACAATCCGACGCGGAGCGTCCGATTTGCGGGGCGAAGCGCCCGGCCGGGGGCACGGCTGGCGCGAGTTCATCGGGCGGCACATCCGTTAGCTTGTCTCCTTGGTGCCGGCGATCGCTCCGGCAAGAAAACCTCAATCGGCGTGATCCCGGCGCAAGGGCGCGATCGATCCCTCGGCGGCGAACGAAGGGCGCCTGCCCCCGGTACCAGGACGCTCTCTCATGGGAACGCCGGGGCGTCGAAGGTTTCAAAGGGGATCTCGCGGCGGATGGCGGAGGTGCCGGGGAAGTCCGGGGCGATCGCCTGCGTCTGCCATGCATCGGGATCGCTGCCGAGGCGGTAGCCCAGCCGATGGAGTTCGAACATCAGGTGCTGGTCGAAGAGGCGGCTGGCTGACTCGGGAAGTTCGACATCGAACGGAACGGCGATGTACCGGAAATCGACGGGGCGGCCGATATCGTCGCCGATCAGCTCGGCGGCGATCTGCATGAGCCGGAGGTTCGTGCGGATCGAGTAGCGGGAGATGACCTGGGTGCTGCGCATCGCGACGGAGGCCCAGCCCTGGCCGGCGAGCTGGGGGATGGGATTGATGTGGCCGTTGACGATCATCCAAATGCGCAGATGCGGCGTCTGTGCGCCGGGGTTTCGGTCCCTGAATGCTTGGATGACCTGTCCGACCATCTGGCGGTCCAGCCCCAGGAAGGTTGGCAGAGCGACGGCGCCGTCGGTGTAAAGAACCCTGTCGATCTCGATCGGGGGGAAGGCGCCCGGGATTGACGAGGATGAGATCAGTGCGTCGTGGAACAAGGAACGATTGCCGGTCTCGCGGGCGAGGGAGGCGAGGGCTCCCATGTCCCAGATATGGAAGCGGCCGAGATCGAGATTGACGGCGCCGACGAGGAGCATCCGGTGCTCGTCGTGCGCGGCGGCGACCTGTTCGATGACATCGATGTCGATCTCGGACTGGACACGGTCGCGCAGGACGCGGGTGTCGAAGATGGAACTCCTCCAGGGGAGAAAGAAGAGGACTCCACGGATGCGTGCCAAGGAGTCATCGGCCTGCTGAAACAGGTCGCCGACGCGTCGGATGGAGTCGTCTTCTTCGGAGATGGCGAAGGGGGCGATCAGGGCGCCCGTGCTGACCCCAGTGACGATATCGAAGACCGGTCGCCGGAACTCGGCCGACCGCGAGTCGCTCCAGCCGTGGAGGACGCCGGTGCCGAACGCGCCGTACTGACCGCCGCTGGAAAGGAGCAGGACATTGATCTCGGGGGGGACGTCGAGCCCCATGGAGAGGTTCGCCTGGTGGATGGTCTCGAGACGGCGCAGAAAGGTCCACGCGAGGCGCTCGCTCTGTTCGATCGACCGCTGCTGGTCCGCGGCGAGGCGGGACTGGAGTTCCTGCTCGCTCATCGAACGGCGTGGGGCCGAGCAGGCGGAGGCGGTCCACAGCATCGCCGCCGCCATCAGGACGAGGTACACCGATCGGAATCCGGTTCGAGAATCGCTGAAGTTCATGCACACTCCGATTCCGGGCCGAGTCTCTTCATGAGTGAGTCGCGCGAGGATCATCAGACCGGTTTGGAGGCGAAGAGATTGAGGCCAAGAGACTCGGAGAGGAACTTGCTGACGAGCTGGCCGCGGACGCTGTTGCCCGCGCCGTCGAGGCGCGGGGAGAAAGTGCCCAGACCGCCCTTGCCCGGGGAGACGGTGAAGATGCCGCCGCTGACGCCGGACTTGCCGGGCAGACCGATCTCAAAGAGCCAATCCCCTGAGAGCTCATAAAGGCCGGCGGTGGCGAGGGCGGCGAGAACGCGTTTGCAGTTGATCGGGTCGATCACGCGTTCGCCGGTGATGGGGTTGACGCCGCCGTCGGCGAGCGTGGCGCCCATGACGGCGAGGTCGCGCGCCGTGACGTTCAGGGAGCACTGCTTGGTGTAGACATCGGTGGCTTCGAGGGCGTCGAAGTACATGCGACCGTAACCCTCGAGCAGCTTGGCGATGCCGCGGTTACGCAGGTTGGTGGCGGCTTCGGACTCATAGACCTCGGCGTTGAGGCCGAGCTGTCGCCCGGCGAAGCGGGAGAGGCCGGTCCGGATGAAGTTCCATTTCTCGTCGGCCGTTCCGCCCGGGACCAGGCTGGTGGCGGCGATCGCGCCGGCGTTGACCATGGGGTTCATGGTCCGGTCTTTGTTGAGTTCGACGGCCATGACGGAATTGAAAGGAAGGCCCGAGCTGTTGACGCCGATCTTCTCGCGCGCGGCCTCCGCGCCGATCGCCTGGCAGACAAGAGCGAAAACGAAGGGCTTCGAGACGCTCTGGATCGAAAACTCGTGGTCGGCATCGCCGGCAGTATGGACCGCGCCGTTCACGCCGACGACGCAGATCCCGAAAAGATCGGCGGGCACCTTGGCCAAGGCGGGGATGTAGTCGGCGACGACGCCCTGCGTGTTGGCCTTGAAGAGCTGGTGGGCCTCGGCCACGAGTGATCCGACCGTCTCCGGGCTCGGCAGGCGCCCGGTCGAGACAGCGGCTGTCGCGTCGGCGGGCTCGATCGGGACGACATCGAGCATGGCCATCTGTTCGGACATGGAGAGCCCTTTCTGAGGGTCGTCACTGGTACGGAGCGAACGCGAGCGGCACGGAAGAGGCGTCGGCCCCCGATCCAAGGCAGAGGCCGAGCAGCAGTCGTGCTTTGAGGCCGGAAAGCTCGCCGGAGGCGATAAGACCGCGGGAGATCAGGTCGATCTCGCCGCCGGGGTAGCCGTAGGTGCTGGTGAAAACAGGCCCGGTCATGGCGCGGGACGCGAGGACGACGGGCATGCGTGCGGCGATCTCGCCAAGCATGGGTGCGACCTCGGCGGGGACATGGCCCGCACCCATGGACTCGATCACGAGTCCGGCGTATCCCAGCCCAGGCAGGGCGGAGAGCAGACGCCCGTCGAAGCCCATCGGGATCTTGAGCAGGGCGATCGGCGGAGGGGGCGAGGCGGGCACAGGCAAACAGGGCCGACGCTCGACGCGTGCAAAGAAACGGGGCCGGCCCTCGGCGACCAGCCCGATGGGGCCGATCATGGGAGATTCAAAGGAAGAAGGCAGGGCGGTGTGGGACTTCTGGACGAATCGGGCGGCGTGGATGTCGTAGTTCAGCACCACGAGGGCGCCGAGGCCGCGGGCCTGCTCCGACGCTGCGAGACGGACGGCAGACAGGAGGTTGGCCGGGCCGTCGGCGCCCGGCGCCTCAGCCCCCCGCATGGCGCCCGTGACGATGACCGGCTTGTCCCCGGCAACGAGCAGGTCGAGGAAGAACGCGGACTCCTCGATGGTGTCCGTGCCCTGGATCACGACAGCCCCGTCGAACGAGCCCTCCGGGTCGGCGCTGGAGAAAGCGTCGTTGAGGATGCGGGCGACCTCGAGCAGGTTGGCCATGGTGATCGAGGGGCTCGGCAGGCGAAACGGCGAGCGTGCCTCGATGCGGGCGACTTCGGCGAGGGCGGGCACGGAGGCGACCAGTTCGGCCGCTCCAAGCTTGGGGGCGATGCCGCCGGACGAGTCCCGGACCATGGTGATGGTGCCGCCCAGCGAGAGTACCAGCAGGCGTGGGAGAGTCACGGTTCAGCTCTCCTCACTCGCGGCGGCCAGCTCGCGGAGGTGCTCGGGGCTCTCATCCGGATGCGGGTCCTCGGGGATCTGGCCCGGCTTGTAGTTCGGCAGCCAGCCCGCCGGGATGAGGGCGAGCAGCGAGAGCGCCCCCATCACCAGGAAGCTGATCTTGAGCGCCCGCAGGCGTGCCTCGGTGTTGATCCGCACGGCCTCGGCCACCTGCTCCGGCGAGGCGTCGGTTCGAGAAAGCACATCGTTCAGACGGTCGTTGCTCACAAAGTTCACGCTCTCGAGGTTGATCTGCGCGAGCAGCTCCGGCGTGAGCACGAGGCTTCGAGAGACATTCGTCAGCACGATGGAGCTGAGCACGCCGACGAGCAGCGCACCCACCACCGCCGTGCCCACCGCCGCGGCGAGGTTCTGCGTCACGCCACGGAGCGAACCCACATCGCCGGCGGCTTCCTTCGGCGCGGCTGTGACGAGCACGTTGAACAGCAGCGTCACCAGCATGCCCTGCCCGAGCCCAACCGTTATGAGCCCCGCCATCACCGGCAGCGTGCTCCAGTCGTTGGTCACGACGTACGCGAGCCACGTGGTCCCGGCGAATACCAACAGGAATCCTACCCGGGCGATGTTCCGCGGCGTGAACCTGCTGTAGAGGCGAACGACGAGGATCGCGGTGAAGAAAACCGTCACAAGGAACGGCATCATCGCAATCGAGGTCTGGAACGGCGAGCGGCCCTGAACAATCTGGATGTACAACGGCACGGAGAAGTTGATCGCCGCTTCCATCGAGACGATCAGGAACAGCGCGATGACCGCCGCCCACTCCCGGTGCGACTCGATCACCTCCAGCGCGAGCAGCGGCGGCTTCCCGTTGGCGGCACGGTAGTGCGACCACTTGAAGAACATCGCAACGATGACCACGCCGATCACGATCATCATGGGAGCCGGCGACACACCCGCGATATCGAACGGAGCAGCGGACGTTGCGCCCAGCACGCCCCAGATACGGAGATTGTTCACGCCGAAAGTCAGCACGATGATGCCCGCCGCCGCGATGATCACGCCGACGACATCGATCTTCATGTCCATCCGCTGCTCGGACGGCTTGAGCTTGAAGCTCAGCACAAAGATCACGAGAGCATGGACGACGAGCAGCCCGAACGCGAGCCGCCAGCTCACGAACGTGGCGATGGACCCCACGATCAGGAACGCGAGCACGCCCGCGATCGCGCGGGCCGAGCCGAGCCAGCCGACGGCCTCTGCCTGCTGCTTGCCCGTGTAGTGGTTGGCGATCAGCGCTACCAGCGAAGGCACGAGCGCCGCAGCAGCGAGCCCGCACGCCGCCTGCGCGGCGATCATGACGATCGCCGACGGGCTGATCGCAACGAGACCCACCGCGACAGCGAAGATCGCGACGACGATCTGAAAGATCCGCTTAGCCCCGAACCGCTGCCCGAGTTTCGCGCCGAGCATGACAAACCCGGACACGCCGAGCGAGTACATGACGATCGCTGTGCCGACGGTGGTCGGCGCAGTGTTGAAGCTCTTGACCATGCCCGCCATGGAGACAGGGATGGCGGCTACATTGAACGACATGAGCGCCTGGGCCATGCCGATGACGATCATCGGCAGCCACGATCGGCGTTCGTTATCTATGCCGAGGGTTGAGGCTTCGTTGGGGGTCACCATGGTGATCCTTGCGCAGGGCGGTGCGGGAAGGCGGGGCGTGGGTCAGAACGCGATCCGTAAGCGGGTGGTGAACACGGCGACAGAGTCGTTCTCGGGATCGGCGTTGCTGGGATCGAAGATGCCCTGGACGCCGACGGAGAACTGCGTGTGCCGGGTGAGCTGCCAGCGGTGGAAGCACTCGACGATCTTCTCATCGCGGGCGTCTGAGTCCTGGGGCACCGAGTACGCAAACGCCAGCCCGGTCATGTTGTCCGGGCTGCCGAGCAGGCCCCGGACGCCCATACCGGTTTCGACCGACTGGCGGATGCCGGTGACCCGCCCCCTGTCGGCGTAGCCGTAGCGAGCGAAGACAAGAAAGTGTTCGCCGAGGTCCTGGTCGACGATGATGGAGATGCCGTTGTCGCTCGGCGCGGGGGCCCGTCGCTCGCGGCCGTCGATGTTCCAGAGCACGACGCGATACCGACCGGAGCCGAGCCCCTCGATGTTCGGCGTGTAGCCGAACTCACCAAAGCTGAAGAAGCTGCCCTCTTCGAGGTACTTCATGTCGTTGATGGTGGTGCTTGCGTAGGCGTTGGCCACGCCGATGGTCCCGTAGAAATCCTGAACCGGGCGGAGCGAGATGCCCGCGAACATGCCGTGCCCCGGCGACGGGATGGTGGTGTTCGCCGAGAGCGCGCGGTTGCTGAACGAGTTGTTCAGGCTCTGCATGCGGTGCGCGCCGAAGAAGTCGGAGGTATCCCCGCGTCCGAGGGCGTAGCCGAACTTACCGTCCCAGAGCCGGTGGACCCAGTAGAAGTCCCGGACCACGAAGCCGCGATCGTTGAAGCCGTTCGTGATCGGGTGCAGGGTGCCGATCTCGCCGCGGAGCACCGAAGCCGGGTTCGGCCCGATGTTGTGACGCTCTTCAACGGAGAAGATGAGCTGCCCGGTGTTCGCGGTCCCGCGACCAAGCAGAGTCCAAGCGGCCATGATGTCCAGGTCGCCCGAGAAGCCCCGCCGTGTGCCCGGCCCGCCGCTGGCCTGCTGGAAGATCGTGGTGTAGGCGAAGCCGATCCGGAGCCCGGTCCGCTCTTCGAACGAAGAAGTCGCGGCGATAAACCGGTCGATGGGGCCGTCGAGAACGGGGACATCGACCGTCGCTTCCTTGGGCCGAAAGATCTCGTCGAGCTCCTCAGGCGTGCTGGTCGGCGCTTCGCCCACGGCCCATTCGCCGTATGGAATGTACTCATAG